>JAGCKG010000070.1 GCA_017647625.1 Alistipes sp.
CTTTGCATTGCATTGTAGTTTAATGATGCTCGCGCTTCCCCATAATACCCACTCTACCCATACTCCCCAGCATCCCCATCTTCTGCGCAAAAAGTCGCAGACTTTTAACCATTACTAATTACTCTCTACTAATTACTAATTTTACTAATTACTCTCTACTAATTACTAATTATTTTTGCCGCTCTGTCACATCTGTCACACTTGTCACGTAGGGGTACGCCCCGTGACGGCGTGACAACGTGACACCACGCCCAACCACCTAAATCTATAATCATCCTTAGGGAGATTAGGGAGTTTAGTGTTTCACTTGATACTCCCCTAATAACCCCTAATAACCCCTAATAACCCTCTCTCTATCAATAAATTTAACTCTCAGTGTAAAAATATTTATCAAAATACTTGACAAAGGCGTTTTGATGTTGTATATTTGCAGTGGCGTTTAGGCTTATCGACAAGCCATAGACACCACTTATATCTACATATAAATATACTAACATCTTAATATTTAACATTATGGATAGTAATACAATTACTAACCCTACTGAGGGTATTGTCAAATCGCATAAGTTAAGCAATTTGACCAATGAACAACTCCTCAGACGCGAGGAACTCAGACGCGCTGAGGAGCGAGTATCGCCTTATATCGTCGATATGACGAAGGAGTTGCCCGACGAGCAGCCACTGATATCTATTGATGGCTGTTGTATCTGCTCGCGTGGTAATATCTCGGCTATATGTGGCGAGGCAAAGAGTAAAAAGACATTTCTTGCCTCTGCCCTTGTAGCATCGGCGATGGCGATACCTCTCGACAGAATTAATAACTTTAAGAATGTCGATAAGGATATGAATCTGAATGTACTGTGGGTAGATACCGAGCAGGGCGAACGCCACGTGCGCAGAGTTGTAGACCGCATCAGTGAGATGACGGGTGCGAAGATGGGTGGCTTGGTATCGGAGCCACGTCTTATGACATTATCACTTAGGGAGTTAGACCCTATGGATAGATATGTCATAATGACTGAGGCTATCAAGCGATATCCCTTTGACCTGATAGTCATAGACGGCATCGCCGACCTTCAGCGCAACACCAACGATCTTGAGCAGAGCGACGCGCTCGTAGGTGCGCTAATGACTATAAGTACCAATACTAATACACACATACTCTGTGTGTTGCATACAAATCCTGGTAGCGACAAGGCACGAGGACATCTCGGCTCGGCACTGCAACGTAAGGCTGAGACGGTGATATTTGTACATCGCAATGGCGAGTGTTCGGTTGTGGAGCCTCAGTTCTGCCGTAACGAGCCATTCGAGCGCTTTGCCTTTGCGGTAAACGATGAGGGTATACCTGAGATATGTGATATACCTCAGAGTGAGAGCCTTAGCGTCAATGACCGCATTGTAGAGATCCTAAATACGGAGTACGGTGGCGTTGTTGAGCGTACCACGTTGAGAAATAAGATTATGGAGGTGATGTCGCTCAACCGTACTACGGCACTGATGCGTATCAAGCGACTATGCCAAAGTGGTAAGTTGGTTGAGGATGATAACTTCATCCGCTGTGCAGAGTGTCACGTTGTCACACCGTCACAGGGTGTGCCTCCACGTGACGATTGTGACGGACGTGACAGAGAGGAGAGTGAGAGTAGGGATGAGTGTCACGCTGTCACGATGTCACAGGGCGTACCCCCACGTGACAAGTGTGACAATGTGACAACCTCGTTACACTCGACAAACGTCAGCGCGCAGACTGCGCAAGCAACTCTCGACCTCGACAGCCCGTCACCACGTCCGCAGTACTATGGTCACTACGATGCCGACCTATACGACGATTGCCCTTTTTAAAGTGAAAACTGAAAACTGAAAAGTTTTAAAGGTATTTAAAGGTGGTTAAGGGTTATTAAGGGTGTAAAACAATTAGTAATGAGTAATTAGTAATTAGTAGTGTTAAAAGGCGTTGCCTTTTTGGGGGCTTTTGGCTGGGGATTGTGGGTAGTATGAGTATTATGGGTAGTCTGGGGAAAGCCCCAGTATCCCCAGTTTACTCATTATCCCCAGTCTCCTCACTCAACCTCGCGCGCGAAGCGCACCTTACTTTTCAGTTTTCAGTTTTCAGTTTTCAGTTTAATATGCGTCGCAGACACCACACCTTTCACTTTTCAGTTTTCAGTTTTCAGTTTAATTGAACTTCGGTGTGATGCCTATGAATATCTCGAAATTAATGCCCGGCATTGGGCGGGATAGCACCGAGAGATACTCCTCGTTAAAGAGGTTGTTTACCGCACCCTTGAGCGAGAGATCTGCCCACTTTAGCGATACGGTGCGTTCAAGCGAGATGTTGCTCATAAAGTATGGCGGAAGCTTACCCGTAAGGCTTAGGTCGTTGGAACTCATAGTAAAACGCTCGGAGTAGTAACACCACTTATAGAGGAAGCTCCAACTGCGCCACGAGAGTCGTCCCGTGATGGTTGAGGAGTACTCTGGAACGTAGGGCAACTGCTTGCCTACAGACCTGTCGGCAGGGGTGCGAGGCTCGCCGCAGTTGATAGATGGTGTCCACGAGAATGTGGCATTTGCTCCCATCTGCCACTCCTGCCCAAGGGCGATGTCGAGGTTGCCCTTTAGTTCGACGCCGTAGGCGTGTACATCTTTGATATTCTCGGGCGAGAAGAAGCCCTTTGGTGTTGGTAGCCAGATAATCCAGTCCTTGATAAATGACTCAAACCACGTTGCCGAGCCACTGAGCGAGTAGATGCCCTCCTTGCCTACGGCAAAGGATACTCCACCGTCGTATGTCCAGCCACTTTCGCTACGAAGGTCGGGGTTACCGCCAGGCAGGAAATAGAGGTCGTTGAGCGTAGGGAAACGGTAGTTGCGCGATAGGGATGCTTTGGCGATGATATTGCCCCTTTCGGAGAGTACACCATCCACAAATAGGGCTGGGATAAGGGGTGTCCACTCCTTACCAAACATATCCTCGCGAAGCACTATCGATGTGCCAAATCTATCTGTTGGTCGCCACTTTGCCGATACCGAACCCGAGAGTTCTGGGCGACCCTTGATATAGCCCACAATGCCCTTGTTGCCATCCTGAAGAACGATACTCTTATCGCGACTTTCTACAAGGTGCTGATGGAGTGCAATGTTTGCCGTAAAGAGCCACTTCTCGCCGATATAGTACTCGCTATCGACCTGTCCGTAGATGGTGTTGATACGACTACGTGAGCGTGTCATATGCGCCATTACGCCATTGCCCAAGTCGCGTTTGTAGTCGTATGCCATCCACGTGTAGATATAACCCGCCTTGGTGCCGAGTTTCCAACTATCGCGTAGATGATCCCACGACACTACACCTCTGAAGGTGTTCTCGCGCTGACGGTTGTCGAAGTCGGTGTGGTCGCCGTGGTCTACGGTGAGCATCGCCAACTCGCGGTTGGAGTCTATATACCAAGCATTTAGACCTATGCGGTCGCCTGCGCCAGTGTTGTAGTATACCTCCTGCAGAAGATGAAAATCGCGGTACGCCCCACTGCGGTTGCGCTCGATGGGGTAGTACTGGTCGATGATATTCATATCCTCGTCGTAGACGTTAACCTTTTTGTCGTGGTTGCGGTATTTGTAATCGTTTGGCGATGAGGAGTATACCGCGCGTGTAGATACCTGCCAATGGCGGTCGCCATAGGTGAGGCGCAGGAACTCATCGAAGGTCTTGAACGAACCTATGCCCTGAATATACTGCACGCCAAAGCCGTTGGCATTTGCGGGGCGTGTAGCGAGTTTTACCGCGCCACCCAAGCCTCCGCCAGTCTCGTTTACCGAGGATGTGCCGTGCAGTAGCGAGGCGTCGTCGATAAAGTAGGATGGTATCATCGAGAAGTCGGCCATACCGAGCATAGGGTTGTTTATCTTCATACCGTTCCACGACACCTGTGTATGCGAGGGCGAGGTGCCACGAAAGGCTACGGTAGAGAGCGTTGCCCTGCCGTAGTTCTTCACGAAGATAGCAGAGTTGAAGGTTAGAACATCTGCCATAGAGAGGGCGATATTCTCCTTTAGGGCAATGGTGTCAAACTTGGTCTGCTGTGCGCCAATCTCCTTGATAGGACGGTTGCCATATACCGCAACTTCGGGAATGTTAATACCCTTACGCACCCAGTCGCTCTCCTGCGCTATAGCGAGTAGGGGAGTGAACACTATACAGAGTATGGCGAGTAGTCTTTTCATACGTAACGTGGTTATTTCCAACAAAATGCGCCCGGTATGATGCCGACGTAGAAACTATCGATAAGTTCCTTATCCTTCGAGTAGCGGTAGACCATACCTTGCTGAACGTAGTCTATGGCATCGGCAATATATACATCGCCAGTGCGAGGACAGATGGTAAGACCGTAGTAGAGCGTGCCGTTATATGGCAAGAAGGGGCGCACGGGGACGCGGTCTGCCGTAACGTCCATCTCCCACACATCGTCATTGAGCCAATAGATTTTGTCCTTCGTGCCGTTGAGTTGCACCTCCGAGGGCCAGTCGCCAAACGAGAATTTGAACTGCTTTTCGATGGTAAAAGTCTCGGCATCAATGCGATATAGCGATGGTGCTTCGTGTCCATATGGCGAGCCCTCGTAGCCACCATCCGTAACGGTCCAGAGCTTGTTGTTACAATCCATAACAAGTGATGTTGGCTGAATGCCAACCACCAATTCGTCAACGATTTCGTCGGTCTCGGTGTCGATTTTAAGGATGCGGTTTTGGTAGGACCAGCAGTTTACAAAGAGATACTTGCCATACTGTACCATCTGCTCCGTAGAGCCAGTCTCCATCTCCATATTAGGCACCTCAATGTAGCCTATAACCTCGTATCGCTTAGGGTTGACAATAAAGATACGGTTATCCCAAATTTGTGTGATGTATGCCTTCTCATCATTAACGAAGTGTATATAGCGTGGCGATGTAAGGTTGGTAATACGACCCACCTCTTTGAAGGTGTTGATGTCGATAGCGAAGACAACGTGCGAGTTGTTTACCACCACCCAGCCAATGCCGTCGCGGATAATCATCGACTGCGCCACATCGCCAAGTTTCATAGCGTTAGCGCGGTAGAAGACCTCGTTTTGCACCTTTTTGGTCTCTGGGTCGTAGTAGGTTAGTGTGGCATTGCCATACTGAAAGTTACCCTCGTTGCAGATAAAGAGACCCTCGCCCGTAATGTCAAACTCCTCCTCAAGACCATACTCCCACTTCATACAAGAGAGCGATGCAAAGAGCAGAAAGAGTGTTGCTATATATCGCATTATGTTATTCACTGTCAATGATTTTGAATGATGTTACCTCAGTAGACGCCTCGCCTATCCAGCCGCACTGTTGCTGAATGGCACTCTGTACCTTGATAAAGTCTATATGGCTTAACTCAACGGCGTTGCCCTGCTTGTCTATGGCGTTGCTTATATCAAAGAGGTTCTCCCTCTCTGCGCCATCAACCGCAGAGAGGTTGTCTGCGTAGCCCCAATCAAAGGCGGGGTTTACCCACTTTGAGCCATTGCCGCTGCTATCGTAACTTCGTGACTGCAGGCGTGTGCCTGTAAGGGTGTAACTATCAGCCTCGACCCATTGAGGGTAGTAACTCTCCTGATTGTGGAAACTCTCAAGGTACTCCACAACGCCACTGCCACCCATATTGTCGCTCCACAGCACATCCATCTTAGATGCTTCGGGGCGGTAGTATGTTACGGCATAGTTCTGTATGGTCTCGGCCTTGCCCGTCTCAGAACCTGACAACTCATACCAGGTGTCATCGGGTGCGCCATTGCCATTCTCGTCCTGCATAACCCACACCACACCCGGCTCCGATGAGCCATCAAAGGCATTGCTTCCGATGCTAAAGTCGTAAGACTCAGTGTTCTTCACAACGCGGTCGAAGCCCACGACAATGTAGCCGCCAAAGGCTCCTAACGATACAAACTTATCCTCCAAAAGTCTACTCTCGGCATAGGTTATCGCAGCCTCGTGCGTGACCTCTGTGCCGTTGAAGCCTCCTGTCTTTAGTTCGCCAATAAACTGACCAGGCGCAGGGGTGTAGTCGTAGACTTTGAAGTTGTCGACGGTGGTTATGGTAAAGAGTCTGCTGTCGCTGCCTGATGATGTGGTAACAGCGAGGGTTATCTTTGTGATACCCACACTGTTGGGGGTAAAGGTGTATCTCTGCTCGTTGCATACCTCCTTTCCCTCGATGCTCCAACTATAGGTTGCCTCGTCGCAGTTTTCGTAGCGTGGCGCAATGCGTAGTTCTTCGCCAAGGCGTACTCGATATGAGCCGTTGCCCTCGATTGAAATCTTTGGGGGTAGCGAGGAGGTTATCTCCTCGTCGATGTTGCACGACGAGGAGATGATAACCATCACACACACAATTATATACTCTAAAACTCTTCTCATTATCTGTACTATTTCTCAAATCTTACTACTACATCGTCGTAGGCGAAGTATGCGGGGCAGTTCATACCGTAGTCGCCTATCTGATCATCTGAGGCCTCGAAGTTAAAGGCTATCTTCGCCACCTTGCCAAGCGTGCTAAGATCCCATTTTGTCCACTCTCGGACAATGTTATCTATGCCGTTGCAGAGCGTAAACTCAGCCCTGCTCACTTGCTCCTCTTGGGCGTTATAGCCATATGCCACTACCTTGAAGAGGGTATCCTCTGTTGCTGGCGAGTTAAAGCCATCGCCATAACTGAGTGAGTTAAGCACGTAGCAGGTGTTGGTAACCCACATCGACTCCACAACGCGCTCTATGCCATCAGCAAACTCTAAGGTCTGCAACGACGCATCGTAGATATGCGAGTTGTAGAAGTCTGCATAGCCGTTGTGTACAGCAAAGTTACGCGAGCCGTTGCAGCCTCCGCCTAATACTGATAGTTGTAACTCATACCAGCCGTAGTAACCCTCAGGTAGCGTTGCATAGTCATCCATAGCGTAGTGCGATATGGCGTGGCCACCAGTCCAGTATGGCGTTGCGAATGAGTGACAAAGTTCGGTGTTGCCCTCGTCATACCAACTATACTCGCCACCGTCGGCATAAAGCAACGAGCCTCCATACTGCACCTCATCGATGAGTTCGTTCCACTGCTCCTGCTCGAAACTTAGCGTGCGCAACTCATACTGAGGCCCCTCTGGCACTTCAGGCTCTTGATTCTCCTCGTTGACACTCTTTGCAAGGTGTATGACTCTTCCATCCGCAAGTGTTATAATCACCTCACTATCAGTCTCTTCGATAGAGATAAATAGAGAGTCGCCCTGATCTCCTTTCTCCCCCTTCTCTCCCTGTGCGCCATCATTGCCATTCTTTATGGTCAGCGATGTGCCGTCACTGAATGTAAGTATCACACCCTCCTCGCTGTACTCGGTAGATAGTATCAGCTTGCCCTCGTCCATAGCCTCCATAAGGGCTGTGAGGGTGGCAATGTCGGTGCGGTTTTGCTCCACCTGCTCTTCAAGGTTGTCAATTCTCTGCCAAATAGCCTCGTCGTCGTAGGTGCATCCTACCATTGCTGTCAGCGTAGCTACTACGCCAAGAGCCAAGCATAAAAACTTTCTCATAATGTTGTTGTTAAAAGGTCATTCTCCGTAAACTTTAACATTACAAAAGTGTGCTTGGTGGTAGGGTATGGATACAGCAACTTACAATTGTAGCTTCCCCCTCCAAAGTAGTATGTAAACCTGAAAAATATCAAGTCACAGACCAGCCCATTCGCCGCAGGCACAATCTTGTAATAAACGCTATGGCAGGTCTTCTGACTTGTTCTTCTCTACGATGCCTTCCCAACGATAACATCCTCAGTGACAATATGATGTCGTAGAGCCTTGTTAGAACTCACAGCAGCGGGAACTGTATGGGAATCACACCCATTTCCCTTTTAATCTCCAAGGACGCAACGCCCTATGAGAACCAATGCTGTGGCAAAGATAGGGAAAATTTGTTAATTTTCCAATTAGTAGTGAGAAATTAGTAATTAGTAATATTATTTTTGTTACTTAGCAATCCTTAAAAAGCCAAAGGCTTTTAATCATTACTAATTACTCTTTACTAATTTCTAATTAAAATAGGAGTTGCCCCGCAAAGGACAACTCCTATTATTATATAAGGTATGGTTTCGATTACTTGATGTTTGGAAGCTCCATACCGTAGCCCTTCTTCTTATCCTCGCGCTTGAGTAACATACCGATAAGGAGTGCGATAACGCCGAATGATGAGAAGATAACCATAGGAAGAGTGTAACCGCCAGTAGCATCGAGTACCTTACCAATTACGATTGGCACAAGAAGCAAACCCCAGTTCTGTATCCAGAAGATTACGCAGTATGCAGAGCCAAGGATGCGCTCGTCGATAATCTTTGGTACTGATGGCCACAACGCTGCTGGTACCAATGAGAATGATACACCAAGGATAGCGATGATAGCAACTGCCAAAACCTTTGATGGGAATGCAGGAAGAAGGAATGCGAAACTTAGGTGGCAAGCAATCATAATAAGCGAGCCAATCATAAGCATAGACGCAGCCTTACCCTTACGGTCGATAAATGCACCAAGGAATGGAGTAAGACACATAGCAAGGATAGGGAAGCAGCTGAAGAGCTGTGCGCCGTTGGTGATGCTGAGGGTCTTATCCAAGAAGTCTGGAGCGTAACGCTGGAATGGGAAGATAGCAGAGTAGTACAATACGCAAAGCAATGCTACCAACCAGAACATCTTGCTTGTGAAGATCTTGCCAAGGTCAGAGAACTTGAACTCCTCCTCCGAAGCCTCGTTTGTAAGCTCGCCAGCAGCCTCAAGTTGCTGGTCGAACTTGCGATCCATAAGCACGAAGATGAAGTAGAAGATAAGACCAATCATAAGCAATACTGCGCCAAAGGCTACAGGTGCAGATACAGATGCGTTGAAGCTATTTGATACCATAGGTGATAGCCACATAGCAGCAAATACGCCAAGACGTGCGATAGACATCTCAAGACCCATTGCCATAGCCATCTCCTTGCCCTTGAACCACTTAGCGATGGACTTTGAAACGGTAGTACCCGCCATCTCGCAACCGCAACCGAAGATCATAAAGCCGAAGCAAGCAAGTTTAGCAGATGCAGGAAGTGTAACCCACCAGCTACCAAGCCAAGCCTCAAGACCTGTACCTACGAAGTACTCGCTCATAGCGTAGAACTTGATGCAAGCACCGATAACCATCAACGATGCAGACAAGAGACCAGTGAAGCGAATGCCCATCTTATCGAGGATGATACCTGCAAAGATGAGGAAGAAGCAGAATACGTTGAGGAAGTACTCCGAAGCAGCGTATGTACCGAAGGTACTGCTATCCCAGTTAAGGGTAGTGTCGAGAAGCTCCTTAAGAGGCGAGAGCATATCCACGAACATATAGGCGAAGAACATCATCAACGAGATGAGAATCAACGCACTCCAACGTGCAAACGCCGAGTCATTAAGTTTTCTTTGAATCGTTTGAGTCATAAAAAAAATGTTTTATAGGTTAATAAATAAAGTTATTTCGTTGGTTTTTAGGTTTTTTTGTTTGGATTACTATGTGTTACTATGTGATTCTTATTAACTCATCCCTAAAAAGGCATAGCCTTTTAACTATTACTCATTACTAATTACTCATTACTAATTTGTTATTGGGAACTGCTTCAGTGTCTCGTATGCCACCTCGATGCCCAACTCGCCAGCCTTCGAGAGGTCTAAGCACCCCTTGCGCGTATCCTTCATAAGTATCTGCACCAGACCGCGATTGTAATACGCCTCGCCAAGGTTGGCATTTAACTCTATGGCGCGCGTGTAGTCGTCGTATGCCTCAGGCAACTTACCCGATATAGCCATAAGGTTAGCGCGGTTGAAGTATGCCTCGGCAAACTCTGGGTACAACTTTATAGCCTTGTTTACGTCGTCGATAGCCTCGTCGTAACTATAGGTGCGTGTGGTACTGCTATTTAGACGCTTCGAGGGGTCAGAGTCGAGCGTGATGCTCTGGTATGAGTTATCTATCGACGATATGAAGTCTATCATCTCGGCGCGTGTGGTGGCGCGGTTGATGTAGAGGAATGGGTTGGCAGGGTTATGCTGTATAGCCTCGCTGAAGGTGTTTACAGCGTTGGTGTATTGCTTGATAAGCGACTGGCTCACACCACGCATAAAGAGTTGTTCCCAGGTAGGCTCTGCAACACTGCGCAACTCCTTTGCCATACGGCGGTCGATGGCGATAAGTGAGTCGGGGTTGATGTTGCTCTGTCGGCACTCAAGGCGAATCAGAGGGTTATCCATACGCGAGATAAAGTCCTTGATACGTTGCGAGGTGTATATCTGCGTGCGTAGTTGTGTCTCTTCCTTCTCCTCTATCAGCGTAAAGCGGAACATAGGTATCAGCGTGAGGGCATTGCTACCCGCGTGGCTGAAGGTGGATGTTATACGCTGGAAGTCGCGCTCCATAAGACGGCTGTCGAACGATAGTAGCCTGTCGAAACGCTGTGTGGTATCGGAGTATATAGAATATGTCGAGTCCTTAAGGCGTGCTTTGTACATCGCAATCTTGCGCTCGGCAATGCGCTCGTCGCTCTCTGCACCCTTGATATCGCGGTTGGCACGACGTAGTGCGCTACGACCGAGGTAGGCATTGGCAAAGTCGGGATATAACTCTATGGCGCGGGTGTAGTCGGCAATGGCAGACTCTATATCTCCGAGGCGTGTGTGGAGCATCGCGCGGTTGTAGTAGACAAGGACATTGTCGGGCGATAGCAACGCCACGTTGTCGAAGTCCTCGAGGGCGCGATTGTAGTCTCCAATCTCGATACGCACGATGGCGCGGTTGAAGTATCCGAGCGAGTTTAGCGAGTCGAGTTCTATCACGCGGTTGAAGTCCTCCAGCGACTCCATAGGGCGGTGTAGGTAGTTTCGCACCAAGGCGCGGTTGAAGAAACCGGGCAGATAGTTGCTATCGCAACGTACCGCCATATCGAAATCGGCGTGTGCCTCCTCGTATCGCTCCTCCGCCATATAGAGTGCGCCACGACGGTTGTAACTCTCTGGCTCTTCGCGGTTGGTGCGTATGGCGAGGTCGAAGTTTTCGTAGGCATTTGCCGTATCCTTCAGATAGAGGTACGATGTACCACGATTCAGATATGCTGGGACGTGTCGCTTCTCGTAGCGTATATACTTGTTGAAGTCCGAGATGGCATCCTCGAACTGCTGATTTAGCAGGCGCGTAACACCACGACTATAGTATGGGTCGGGTAGGTCGGGGCGTAACTCTATGGCCTGCTGGAAGTCGTTCAGCGCATCGTCGTAGTTACCAAGACGTGTGCGTGTTATGGCGCGGTAGTAGAATGCTCCCGTAAATACGGGGTTGAGCATCACTGCCGTAGTGAAGTCGGTATCGGCACCAAGCAGGTCATCCATATTGTACTTGGCGATACCGCGTAGGAAGAAGGCGTCAAAGTTGCGCTCATCCTGACGGATGAGGACATTGAGGATGTCTATCGCCTCGCGGTACTTGTTGTCGACCATACACTGCTGTCCAACCCAATAGATATAGTTGCGGTTGTACTGTGCAACACCCCTCTGGGGCATCACGCAGAGCAAAACAAACAGCAGTATGACAGCAACACGCTTCATCACCTATACAAACGTCAAATTTTCCAATAAATTGTAAATTAGTGATTAGTAATGATTAAAAGTCTGCGACTTTTTTATTAGGGAGTTTAAGGAATTTAGTAATACCAACCCTTAATAACCCTTAAAAACCTTTCACTTTTCACTTTATACGCGTCGCAGACACCTTACTTTTCAGTTTTCAGTTTTCAGTTTTCACTTTGAATATGCGTCGCAGACACCACACTTTTCAGTTTTCAGTTTTCAGTTTTCACTTTTACTAATTATTCGAGTTCGTATCCGAAACGCTTAAGTTGGCTATCGTTATTTCGCCAATCCTCCTGTACCTTAACGTATAGCTCGAGGAATACCTTTTTGCCGAGGAATGCCTCGAGGTCGTGGCGGGCAGCCTGTCCCACTTTCTTGAGTTTCTCACCCTTGTGACCGATGACAATACCCTTCTGTGAGTTGCGGGCAACGTAGATAGTTGCCGAGATGCGGTCGATGGTAGGTTCCTCCTTGTACGACTCGATGCCAATCTCGCAAGAGTAGGGTATCTCCTTGTCGTAGTTGAGGAGTATCTTCTCGCGGATAATCTCCGAGGCGAAGAAGCGCAAGGTCTTATCCGTAAGTGTATCCTTTGGATAGAAGGCCTCGCCCTCAGGCAAACGCTCGAGGATAAGGTTAAATACGCCCTCCACATTGAAATTCTCCTTTGCCGAGCAGGGCGCGATGATGGCATTAGGCAACAACGCCTGCCACTTCTCCACAAGGGCTGTGAGTCTATCTGGTGTGGTGAGGTCCACCTTGTTGATAACAACGATTGTAGGTATGCCAGAGAGGTTTACCTTCTCGATAATCTCTGCCGAGCGGTCGCTATCCTCCACAGTATCGGTAACATAGAGCAATACATCGGCATCGGTGATAGCACCGCGCACAAACTTCATCATCTTCTCCTGAAGTTTGTAGTTAGGCTTTAGGATACCAGGCGTATCGGAGTAGACGATTTGAAAATCTTCGCCATTTACGATGCCCATAATTCTGTGGCGTGTAGTTTGCGCCTTGGATGTTATGATTGAGAGCTTCTCGCCCACGAGTTGATTCATAAGGGTCGACTTACCCACATTTGGGTTGCCGATGATATTTACAAAACCACTTCTATGTGCCATAACAAATTGTTTGTTGGTTAATATAATTTGCAAAGATAGCAAAAATAATTAGGAATGAGTAATTAGTAATTAGGAATGTTAAAAAGCTATGCTTTTTTAGGAGAATTAGGGAATGGGGAGAATGGGTATTTTGGGGGATAGGGTTATTAAATTAGCCAGCGTTGTTGCTATCGTGCGCTTTGTACTGCAGTTTGATGATGTTCGCGCTTCCCCATAATCCCCTCTCTACCCATACTCCTCAGTATCCCCATCCTCTGCGCAAAAAGGCATCGCCTTTTAACTTTTACTAATTTCTAATTATTTTCCCTCTTCTGTGAAACAAATATGACCTGTTGTGCGTATATAGTGCGATATAAAGGAATAGAAGTTGTAAGAATAGATAGATTTTTATGCGTCAATTAAAAATTACTAAGTCAATTACCAACCGCGAGAGTGCGTCGTTGGATAAGTATTTGCAGGAGATTGGTAAGGAGGAGCTTATCTCTGTTGAGGAGGAGGTAGAACTCGCCCAAAGAATCAAGAAGGGCGATAAGGAGGCTCTTGAGAAGCTTACAAAGGCAAACCTTCGTTTCGTGGTCTCTGTGGCAAAGCAGTATCAGAATCAGGGTCTTAGCCTCCCTGACCTTATCAACGAGGGTAACCTTGGTCTTATCAAGGCGGCTGAGAAGTTCGACGAGACACGTGGTTTCAAGTTTATCTCATATGCCGTATGGTGGATTCGTCAGTCTATTCTTCAGGCTCTTGCCGAGCAGTCGCGTATCGTGCGCTTGCCTCTAAATCAGGTGGGCTCACTAAATAAGATTAACAAGGCGTTTGCTCGCTTCGAGCAGGAGCACGAGCGTACTCCATCTGCCGATGAGCTTGCTACCGAGCTTGAACTACCAAAGGAGAAGGTTACCGACACCCTTCGTGTGGCTGGTCGCCATATCTCTGTGGATGCACCATTCGCTGATGGCGAGGATAACTCACTTCTCGATGTCCTTGTCAACACCGACTCTCCAAATGCCGATCGCGGTCTTATCAACGAGTCACTCGCTACCGAGGTGGAGCGCGCCCTTGAGATTCTCACCGAGCGTGAGCGCGATATCATCCGCTACTTCTTCGGTATCGGTTGTTCCGAGATGACCCTCGAGGAGATAGGCGAGAAATTCGACCTCACCCGCGAGCGTGTACGTCAGATTAAGGAGAAAGCAATTCGTAAACTTCGTCAGTCGTCACGAAGTAAGCTTTTGAAATCCTACCTCGGATAATTTTCGATTTGTATAGGGCATCTTCGTCCTATCTCAAAAAGTAAGAGACCTAAGGCTGTACTACTTGTACTATCCTTAGGTCTCTTCTTTTGTGATAGAACAAATCTGCTCCTCTAAAATCAAAAATTGGGGAGTGCTACCCTGAGGGTTTTTGTCTATTTCGCTTGTTCCAAGCGACAGCTACGCTGTGGGGAACTTGGGTATTCTGGGGATAGTGGGGATGAGGTCGTGCGTTAGTCCGCGTTGTCGCTATTCTGCGCTTTGCTTTGCATTGCATTGTAGTTTAATGATGCTCGCGCTTCCCCGTAATACCCACTCTACCCATACTCCCCAGCATCCCCATCTTCTGCGCAAAAAGTCGCAGACTTTTAACCATTACTAATTACTCTCTACTAATTACTAATTTAAACATATCTCTCTTTTGTTGATGTAAAATTTTTGCTGATATTGCGTAAAATTTGGAAATTTTTACTAACTTTGCATATGCTATGTGGATTTATTTGGTCTATATGGCGTTTTGTGATGCCCGATGCCGATTGCTAAGTATAGTTATCGGTCGGGTATTGGATGCTGATAAACAAGACATTACACATTTATAAACATTTAAATTTTAAAAGCAATGAAAAAGTTTTTTTCTATGATGGTGGCTGTTGCCGCTATGTTCGCTTTCGCTGCTTGTGGTAACGATGAGACTCCAGAGCCACAGAAGCCAGCAGGTAAGACTCAGCTTGATGCTCCTGTTGTAACTGTAAGCAATGTTACTGAGGATGGTTTCACTCTTACTTGGGAGCCAGTTGCAAACGCTACTAAGTATTTGGTATTCTTGAACGCAGACAACAAGCCTGAGACTACTGAGACAACTTACACATTCTCTGGTCTTGATGCAGGTACTTACAAGCCACGTGTAAAGGCTGTAAATGAGGATGGCAACTACAAGGATTCAGACTACTCTGCAGCTGTTGAGCCTATCGTTCTTACAGGTGCTACATCTGTAAACTGGTTTACTCAGACTGTTGCTCTTCCAGAGGATTCAGACGAGCTTGCTGCTAAGGGTATCAACTCTTCTAACACTTTCACTTTCAACTGGAAGGGTGATGGCGTTGAGTCTTTGTCTTATATGTATTTCTTTGCAGAGGATCTTGCTGGTATGTCAGATGACGATATCATCGCTGAGATGTATGGTCTTGATGCAGAGTATCTTGCAGAGGTAAACACTGCTGAGGGTGCCGATTTGCAGTTCAGTGATCTTGCTGGTGGTACAACATACGTTTTGTGTGCTTATGTTACAAAGGACGGTAAGGGCTTTATGGCAAAGAGTGAGATCACTACCAACGCTACTATCCTTACAACTTCTGCAGCATACTGGATTGGTGCATGGAATGCTCGTACTGAGAAGATGGTTACATTTGGTGAGACTACTGTTGATGTTACTGAGCAGGTTTCTGACTTTACATATACAGTTTCGCAGTACAGTGAGGACTATTCAAACTATGTTTATGTAGATGGTCAGAGCGTTTTGAACAATATATTCGGTGCAGATAATGGTATGCTCGCATATACTGGTTATACTGAGGAGGGTCACTATGTTTTGTCTCTTTATAATCCAGCTATGTATAGCGATCAGGGTAATGGTAACTACCTTGCTTACTTGGCATTTGCTGATGTAGAAGGTCTTGGTTCACAGGATGGTGTTTACTTCGTTGGTGGTCAGTATCCTGCAATTGAGTTCGTATCTGATGGTACAACAATCACTTGCAACATGTATCAGGGTAATTTGAATGGCGGTGGTACATTTACTGTAGCTGGTATGGATATCGCATTCAGCGATGCTCAGGGATCTATTCTTGGCTTGCCAGCATTTACCCTTGAGGATGGTAGCACATACGATCACAATACATTCCGTTATGGTCCTGTTCAGATTCTTGGCGAGGCTGATGTTACTCCAGCAACTTTGTCAAAGAAGGCTAACAACCTTTCAGTGGTTGATGTAATGCCAGTATCTTGCGTTGTTGCTATGTAATTTATTTAACATCGCAATATTTGAGCTGTCCTTCGGGACAGCTCTTTTTTTGTATATATCGGTTGGGGAGTAAAGGTTATTAAAGGTTATTAAGGGTTTTTAAGGTTTTTTAAGGGAGATTAGGGGTTGGTATTACTTAACTCCTTAACTCCCTAACTCCTTAACTCCCTTAAATTCCTTAATAACCCTTAAACGCCCTTAAACACCCTTAAACGCCCTTAATCACCTCCTACCGCGTGCGCAAAAACAAAACATCCCAAAGGTATTCCTCTGGGATGTCTTGTTTTGGTGAGTATTCGTTTCGATTAGATAATATCGAATGCGATTTTCATCATATTGGTAAACGATGTCTGACGCTCCTCTGCAGAGCAGGCAGTGCCGTGTACCAATGAATCAGAGATGGTGCAGATGCACAATGCGCTCTTGCCTGCGCGGGCTGCATTCATATAGAGTGCTGTAGCCTCCATCTCAACAGCCATAACGCCCATCTTCTGCCACTGCTTCCAGCTCTCGACATCGTCGCCATAGAATACGTCGCTGGCAAGAACGTTGCCCACCTTATAACCAATACCGAGTTCCTCTGCCTTTGTTGCCGCGGCACGCAAAAGCTCGAAGTCGGCGATAGGGGCGAATGTGCCAGGAAGGTTGAACTGTGCGCCATAGTTCGAGTCGGTGCAAGAGCCCATAGCAAATACCACGTCGCCAAGGTTTAGCGATGGGTCGAAAGCACCTGCCGAGCCACAGCGTATAATGCGCTTTACATCGTAGAAGTTGAACAACTCGTAGGTATAGATGCCGATTGATGGGATACCCATACCGTGACCCTGCACAGATACGCGCTTGCCCTTATATGTACCAGTGTAGCCGAGCATACCGCGCACGCTGTTATACTGCACAGGATTCTCCAAGAAGTTCTCGGCCATAAACTTGGCGCGCAATGGATCGCCCGCCATAATCACTCTATCTGCTACCTCGCCATACTCAGCACCGATATGAGGTGTAGGTGTATTCTTTGCCATAATATTCTGTTATTTTATAGGTTATTCTAAACCTCAAAGGTAGAAAAAATATATCTTTATGCAAAACGACGGCACAAAAAAGTTGCCATACGGGAAAAAAGATACGAAAAAGCGATGCCGAATTTTGAAGTTTTGGATAAAATATGTATCTTCGTATGATAAAACTGCATAAACTAAATTGTATAATATATGAACTACACCTTTACCCCAGAGGAGCGTAAGGAGATTATCGCTCTTATGAATCGCGAGATCGTGCCTGCAATAGGTTGTACCGAGCCTATCGCTGTGGCACTATGTGTGGCTAAGGCTACCGAGACTTTGGGCTGTCGCCCAGAGCGTATTGAGGCGCGCCTGAGTGCCAACGTGCTAAAGAATGCTATGGGAGTAGGTATCCCTGGCACAGGTATGACGGGCTTGCCTATCGCTATGGCATTGGGTGCTATTGTTGGTCGCTCGGAGTATGAGTTGGAGGTGTTGAAGGATGCCGATCAGGCTGCTGTTGAGGAGGGTAAGAAGATGATTGATGCCAAGTGCATCGACGTAGATCTTAAGTATAACATCACCGAGAAACTATATATCGAGATTGAGGTGTTCGCAGGTGGTGCAAGTGCTATGGCTATCATCTCTGGTGGTCACACACGCTTTGTGCATATCTCACGTTGTGGCGAGGTGCTTTACAGCGCAGATGCTCCAACAGCAGAGAACGCAACGGCTAATACTAACGAGAAGGAGCCAGAGTTGACCCTCAAGCGCGTATGGGACTTTGCTATGACAGCACCGCTCGAGGAGATTAACTTTATCCTCGAGGCAAAGCGTCTTAATATGGCTGCTGCCGAGGCATCGCTCAAGGGTGACTATGGTCACGCCATAGGTAAGTTGTTCCGTATGGAGTCGGAGCGCAATATTATGGGCGACACGCTCCATTGTCAGATTGTGGGTATGACAACTGCTGCGTGCGATGCTCGTATGGCGGGTGCTATGATCCCTGTGATGAGTAATTCGGGTAGTGGTAATCAGGGTCTTACATCTACCGTTCCAGTAGTAGTATATGGCGAGCAGATTGGTGCTTCGCAGGAGCAGATGATACGTGCGCTTATTCTCAGTCACCTAACAGTAATATATATCAAGCAGAGCCTTGGTCGCCTATCAGCATTGTGTGGTTGTGTGGTTGCTGCCACTGGCTCATCGTGCGGTATTACATACCTTATGGGAGGTGGTTACGACGAGGTTACACGCGCTGTGAAGAATATGATTGCCAACCTTACAGGTATGATTTGCGACGGTGCGAAGCCATCGTGTGCGATGAAGTGCGCGTCGGGTGTATCTACCGCTGTGGTATCTGCACTTATGGCGATGAACAACCGCTGTGTTAAGTCTGTAGAGGGTATCATCGACGACGACGTAGACCGCTCTATACGTAACCTCACCGACATTGGTCGTGATGCTATGGTACATACTGATGCGATGATTCTACGCATTATGACCTCCAAGTAAGTAATTTCTTGTGATAAGGGGTCATCTTTGACTCTTCAGTCAAACTGGCGAATGGGAAATACGCTTAGTATGTCCCATCCGCCAGTTTTCGTGTCAGAGCCAAATCTAACCCCTTCTGACAAGAAATTTCCTGTGATAAGGGGTCATCTACTTCCGCTAACGAATTATCTCGCCAATGGGCAGTACGCCCAAGTACAGCCCATCGTCTCGAAATTCGCCGAGCGTTGTATCTAACCCCTTCTGACAAGAAATTTAACTGACAACTGCATCCTGACAACTGCATAGTTTGGTTCGCTTCGCGCGAGATTTAAAAAGGGGCA
>JAGCKG010000071.1 GCA_017647625.1 Alistipes sp.
GTTACACTTATAAGGCTGCGGCAACCATCGAATGCACCATATTCAATCGTAGTTACGCTATCAGGAATAGTTACACTTGTAAGGCTGCTGCACGAATAGAATGCAGAACTTCCAATCGTAGTTACGCTATCAGGAATAGTTACACTTGTAAGGCTGCTGCAATCTTCGAATGCACTCTCTCCAATCGTAGTTACGCTATCACCAATAGTTACACTTGTAAGACTCTCACACCAACTGAATGCACTCTCTCCAATCGTAGTTACGCTATCACCAATAGTTACACTTGTAAGTTTGTAGCAATCATAGAATGCCGAATTTCCAATCGTAGTTACACTATCAGGAATAGTTACACTTGTAAGGCTGCTGCAATAATAGAATGCAAGCTCTCCAATTGAAGTTACACTATCTGGAATAGCTACACTTGTTAGGCTACTGCAACTATAGAATGCACGCTCTCCAATCGTAGTTACCTTGCCATCAAATGTTATTATCCAACACTCTTTTGCAGCATCGTAGGTGTTAGATACGATATTTGCACCAAAGACACCAGTTTCGTATGGTGTTGTAGCTTCAGTCGTGCTACCATTGGTATACCAAATCTCGTTGTTTGCAGGGGTGGGCTGGGTTGGACGGTTGGGGTTGACAAACTCAAGAGCCGCCATAGGGCTAATAGTGTTACGCTCAACAACAAAGGTCTTTGCTGTTGACTGCTCCATAGCATAGCCATCAGTGTCCTCAATCTCAACAGTAAAACCATTAGCAAAGGTCTGAGGAGGTAGTGAGATATAGAACGATGTTGCCTCAGCGCCGAGGGTTACACCCTCGCAACAATCCAAAACAACCTCAGTTAGGATTGTATCATCAAATACAAGATTGCCACCTGCATTGTTGTCATCTGAACTGCCCATTTCAGTTGCAAGGGTTGCCTCGGCTGTGGCTGTATCTACATAAATAAGACCTGCCACCTGCTCGCCATCGTTACCGCGGAACTTGATGCTCTTAACAACCTCGCCATCGCCAGTAAGTTGCAACTTCAACCAACCGCAAACGCTCTTTAGGGAGAACTGCGTAAACTCGCTCTGCGACACCATAAGGTTATTGCCAACACCGTAACTACCCTCTGCGTAGTGCTGTGTAGCGGGTAGGGTAGCCTCGATATTGCCAGATGCAGTTGATAGGACATAGTCTGTACTATATGGGTATACCAAAACAACATAGTTCATCTTGGAACTTGCTGTGCCAGCATCTACGCAATAAAGCTCGGCTACGCGCTCGCCAGTCTCGCCACGGTGCTCCCACTTTTGATTAGCATCGCTCTTGTAGAATACCGACACCTGATCATCCTTAGTCCACACGGTCTTCTGTGCTTCGTTAAGCTGAATACGGGTCTCATCATCCTCGAACCCCACTCGAATAGTCTCAGGGGCATCAGTGCGAATAGCCGACTGCTCCTCGATAGGGTTTTGTGTACACGCCATAAAGCCAAATAGTGCGCACACCATTAGTAAAAGTTTTCTCATAGTGTAATTTTTTTGTTTGTTACCAATCCTGTTCTGGGTTCTCCTTTGGGTCTTCCAAGTTAGAGAGCGCAAAGCCTTGCTCGACCTCTACTGCCACGACCTCAAATTCGGGCGCGAGGTACTCCTCTTGTTTGTTGTGTTTCATAAGCATTTATGTTTTAAGTTAATAATTGCAACTTAAAACCATACACTCCTCTATGGCTGGTAATTATAAAAAAAGAAAGTGTGGAGTTGACTTCCGTTTATTTAATCGAAGGTTGTGGAAAGACCTATGCAAGAATAAACGATACAATGCCCCACACTTGGATAGTATGGGGGTAGGCACGCAGAATGCGTACAGCCACATAACTATACAAGAAATGAGTGCCATTCGTTTGCCCTCTTGCATTGAAAACTTCCACATTTTCGATTAAGGACTTCGAAAAACACTTTCAATATGTCTGCTATCTATTCAATAGCGCTACAAAATTAAGTAATATTTTGGAAATGAGCAATAACTAACATAAAAGAATTAGGGCTGTCCAACCGAAGTTGAACAGCCCTATAATATTAAGTATCCTAATGGAATTACTTAACCTGACGGATAATCTCGCCACCGTGCTTGATAGCCTCCTCGTTCTGTGGAAGCATCTTCCAAGCGCGCTCTGGCAAAGTCTTCTTCAAACCTGCCATAACATTCTCCATCTTCACTACTGGGCGTACCTTAAGGTATGCACCCAAGATCATAGTGTTGAACAACTTAGCCTGACCCAAGCGTGCGCACTCTGCTGTAGCGTCGATCTGGTAGATGTTAATATCGGTACGAGTTGGGTGGTGTGTGATACCGTTAGTATCGTAGATAAGAGTACCACCAACCTTTACCTGGCTCTCGAACTTATCCATAGACTGCTGGTTGAGAACTACAACACAGTCGAACTCGTGAGCGATAGGTGAAGAAATAGGGCTATCCGAAAGGATAACTGTTACGTTAGCGGTACCACCACGCATCTCAGGACCGTATGAAGGCATCCAAGTAACCTCCATATCCTGCATAATGCCAGAGTAAGCCAAAATCTTACCCATAGTGAGGACACCCTGTCCTCCGAAACCTGCAATGATTACTGTTTCTTTCATAACTGCTTACTCTTTAGTTGTGTCCTTCAAATCGCCTAACTCGTAGAATGGCAACATATTAGCCTCAAGCCACTCGTTTGAAGCAACAGGTGATAGTTTCCAACCACTGTTACAAGTAGATACAATCTCCACAAGGTTGAAGCCCTTACCAGCCATTGCATTCTCGAATGCGTGACGGATAGCCTTCTTTGCCTTACGAACATTTGCTGGTGTGTGAACACTCTGACGTGTTACATAGCATACGCCGTCCAAGTGTGCCAACATCTGACCAATCTTGTATGGGTAACCATTGAGCTTAGGGTCACGACCGTAAGGAGTAGTAGCAGTCTTCATACCCAAAAGGGTAGTAGGAGCCATCTGACCACCGGTCATACCATAAATAGCGTTGTTGATGTAGATAGCAACAATGTTCTCACCACGAGCCGCAGCGTGGATAGTCTCGCCAGTACCGATAGCTGACATATCGCCATCACCCTGATATGTGAAGACCATCTTCTCTGGGTTTACACGCTTGATAGCAGTAGCAACTGCACAAGCACGACCGTGAGCTGCCTGAGCCCAGTCGATGTCGATATAGTTATATGCGAATACTGAACAACCTACTGGTGATACACCAATTGTATCGTGCTCCAAGCCCATCTCCTCGATAACCTCGGCAACAAGCTTGTGTACGGTACCGTGACTACAGCCTGGGCAGTAGTGCATTACATTAGGCAAGATAAGCTTTGACTTGCCATATACCAAATTCTCTTTCTTGATTTCAACCTCTGCCATAGTCTTATCGATTTAGAAGTTTCTCTTTAAGTGCATTAAGTACCTCGTCTGGTGAGAATAGCATACCACCAAGACGACCATAGTGCTCAACTGGAGCCTTACCATTTACTGCAAGACGTACATCCTCAACCATCTGACCTGCGTTAAGCTCAGCGCAAAGGAAACCCTTAACACCACGAGCAGCAAGCTCCTCGATAGGCTTCTTTGGGAATGGGTAGAGGGTGATAGGACGCAACAAACCGAGCTTGATGCCCTCTGCGCGTGCCATCTCAACAGTAGCAGAGCAGATACGTGATGAAGAACCGAATGCAACGATTACATACTCTGCATCATCGCACTGGATAGCCTCGTAGCGTACCTCGTTCTCCTCCAATGTGCGATACTTCGCCTGCAAACGCTGGTTGTTAACCTCCATAACCTCTGACTTAAGCTCAAGTGATGTGATCACGTTGCGCTCGCGGTCGTCAGTCTTACCGATCAATGCCCAGCTCTTGCACTCTGCAGCGATCTCCTCCTTAGTCTTACGAGGACGCTGTGGAGCAAGAACAACCTTCTCCATCATCTGACCGATACAACCGTCAGCAAGGATCATAGCAGGGTTACGATACTTGAACGCAAGGTCGAAAGCATCTGCTACGAAGTCGTGCATCTCCTGAACTGAGTTAGGAGCAAGTACGATAAGGTGGAAGTCACCGTGCGCACCACCCTTACAAGCCTGGAAGTAGTCAGACTGTGAAGGCTGGATAGTACCAAGACCTGGACCACCACGCTGGCAGTTAACGATAACGCAAGGAAGCTCGGCACCTGCAAGGTAACTCAAGCCCTCTGACATAAGACTGACACCAGGTGAAGAAGATGATGTCATAACACGCTTACCAGTAGATGCACCACCGTAAACCATATTGATTGAAGATACCTCAGACTCTGCCTGAAGAACAACCATACCGGTAGTCTCCCAAGGCTTCTCCTCCATAAGTGTCTCCATAACCTCCGACTGTGGAGTGATAGGGTAGCCGAAATAGCCGTCGCAACCGTAGCGAATTGCTGCGTGAGCAATCACCTCGTTGCCTTTCATAAGTTTTACCTCTTTCTCTGCCATAGTTTACTCGAATTTTTGGCGATACACCGTTAGACAACTATCCGGACAGATGATAGCGCAAGATGCGCAACCAGTACAAGTATCCGGCTCAACCATCATCGCAAAGGGATAACCCTTGCCATTTACTTCAGTCGATAGACCGAGCGTCTTTGTAGGGCAAGATGCAACGCATACTCCACAACCCTTGCAATGCTCTGTATCGACGACAACTGTTCCTTTGATTTTTGCCATACGACAGTAGTTTTATAGATTGTTAAATGTTTGGTTTTCTCATAACGCGGAATTAACCAAACAAATGTACACATAATTTTGCAATTTACCTACACTTTTTTGAAATATTTTTTCGACCTACTACGATATAGTTTAGTAATTAGAGGGTTATACGCAGAATTAGTAATGAGGAATTAGTAGTTAGTAGTGGATGATTTGATTGAAATATCTATGATCTCATAACAACAAAGTTGTTCGCCTTTACATATGTCATATCACAAAAAAAGATCCGCAACGCGATGTTGCAGACCTAAGTGGAGGTGGCGGGGGTCGAACGATTGATGATGATCAATCGTCGCCGAACTTTTCTGCGTGCAAGACTCGCAGAAATTCGGCAACCCCGAATAAAATCACCGCCATCTTCACGCGGTTTCAGAGGTAAAGGCGGGGCGTAGCCAAGAGGTTTTGGGTTTGATGATGGAAATCAATTTACAAATATCAAAACCAAAAGCTCTAACAACAAAGTTGTTCGCCTTTACATATATATCAAAAAAGGTCGATATCACATAAATAAAAAAAAGATCCGCAACGCGATGTTGCAGACCTAAGTGGAGGTGGCGGGGGTCGAACCCGCGTCCAAACAAGGAACCCCAGAGCTTTCTACACGTTTAGCTGACCGTTTAATCCTCCTACTTGAGCCAGGCAGGCAGCAGCCAAACCCAAGTCCCAGCCTCTAAATCTCGCACGATAACCGAGGCACATACCGCGCTATCTCTTAATTGATGATACCCCATAATGATTGGTCGTTAAAGAGCGGAACGACCTCTCGGGATACTCGTCGTGCGACCGCCTTGGGTCACTCGATTAAGCTAATTTACCCTGTAAATTAAGCAGCGAGTGCATAGTTGTTATTGCCATTTATAGCTTGAGCGTTCAGTTTTACGAGACCCCACACAAGGCTCGACGTGCTTACAATCGAATTCTACCTGCTGTCAAAACCGGTCACCCCCGTTTTTAAGAAGCGGTCATCCGCTTCTTAAAAACGGAATGATACAACTTCTTTGGGTAAATTCACTGTTAGTGGCACCTGTGGCAATTCAAATGCGGTGCAAAAATAGTGAAAATTTTGCTAACACAAAAATAATTTTTACTTTTGCCTAAAATTGTTGATAATGAACCAGCGAGTTGTAGATCTACGAAACATATCTGTATATTTGGGTGACGGACGAAAGAGAACTGACAACCAAAATGACCTTGTGCTATCCAATATCAACCTTCAGGTAGACGAGGGCGAACTTGTCTATCTTATTGGTCGCGTAGGATCGGGAAAGAGTACTCTTCTAAAGACCCTGTACGCAGAGGTTGATATAGCCGAGGGCGAAGGTGAGGTTGTGGGTTTTAACCTCAAGGGTATAAAGGCAAGACAGATACCATACCTGCGACGCTCTATGGGTATTGTGTTTCAGGACTTTCAGTTGCTAACAGATAGAAATGTTTTCTACAATCTATACGATGTTATGCGCGCTACGGGGTGGAGTGATAATGATGATATTCGCGCGCGTATAGATGAGGTGTTGCGACTTGTGGGCTTGGAGACCAAGAGTTACAAGATGCCATTTGAACTTTCGGGTGGTGAGCAACAACGTCTTGCCATTGCTCGCGCCTTGGTTAATAAACCACGCCTTATCCTTGCTGATGAGCCTACGGGTAACCTTGATCCAAAGACTGCGGAGGATATTATGGAGGTATTCCAGCGCATTGTTAAGACTGGATGTGCTGTGGTGATGTCTACACACAATATCGCGCTTATTGAGCAGTATCCATCTCGTACGCTTCTATTTGCACAAGGACGTTTGACCGAGGTTGATTTGCAGTCGGTGATAGAGTAAAAGAGTTGGCGCAAACCAACTCTTTTATACCTATATATATAATACGTTTCTATTCCTCGAAACCAAATACCAATCTGCGCTGGTGGATTGGTAGTTTTTGTATATGTGGCGCAGGGTTGTCTTTGGGTAGACCAAAGGGCATCTGCGCAATTAGTCGCCAACTCTTGTCTATGAGCCAACGCTCGCTAACAGCCTTATCAATAAGAGGGTTGTAGTGCTGTAGTGATGCGCCAAAGCCCATATCTTCCAATGCTGTCCATAGCGCAAACTGCAACATTCCCGAACTCTGCTCCGACCAACGGTTTACATTCTCGGCATAGTCTGGTGTGTCGATGCGTGACTTGTTGAGTGTTGCCTCATCCTCATAAATGAGTATTGTGCCGAAGCCCGACCTAAAGGAGCGGTGCAACTTCTGGCGCGTCTTTGCGAATATATCTTTGGGAATACGACTCTCCAATTCTCGCTCCACGATATCCCATAGTGCGATATGTTGCTCGTCAAAGAGTACTACGATGCGTGCTGATTGCACGTTGAATGGCGATGGTACGACGGAGAGTATTCTGTCGATGGTTTCGAGAATATGTGTGGTCGCTACGGGCGAGATATTCTCAAGATGATAGTTGCTACGACGGTGGCTTATAGCCTCAATAAATGTGCGTGACATAATCTGTATCGGTTGTTTTTACCGATACAGATGCAATTAGAGTGCCACGATTAATATAACTTAATGTATTCGTAAGTGTTGCCTACGAGGGTTAGGTATCGCTCGAACTCTTCGCGAGATATTACCACTGTAAAGCGGTTGTCGTTAGGATGAAAACTGAGCGCAGGTTGCTCGCGTAGGGTCTCATCGAGGAATAGGTGAACGTGGTTTTCGGTGTCGTTGATAAGACCGAATGGTGATACTGAACCAGGACATAGACCGAGCCACTTATCCATACGCTCTGGCGAGGCAAATGAGAGTTTACCTTGGCGTAGAATCTGCTCAAGGTCGTGTATTGCCATCGACTGCTCCGAGTCGAAGACTACCAAATAGTGGCGGTTGCCCTTATGGTTGCGAAAGAATAGGTTTTTGCAGTGTTTTGATCCGTCCTTATGCCAATATTGGCGTGCTATCTCGATGGTTGGAGCCTCTGGATGCTCGTACCACGAATAGGTTATATTATGCTCGTCGAGCCATTTTAATACTTTATCACGTCGTTCCATATCTGTACAATCTAAATGTATAGTGCTATGATGTAGTTGTTTTATCATAGTGACGACAAAAGTAGTAAAATTATGGGATATGATATTGCAAACGAGAAATAAATTTTATAACTTTGTAATGATATTTTAGTGCTAACAACTAAATCGAGATATATTATGAATGTAAAGATTATCAACGATAAATTTGTTGAGAAGTTTGGTGCGTCTGGCGAGATGTTTACCTCTCCGGGTCGTATTAATCTTATTGGCGAGCATACCGATTACAATGGAGGTTTCGTTTTTCCGGGTGCTATCGATAAGGCAATGGTTGCCGAGATTAGACTCAACGACACTGATAAGGTGCGCGCCTATGCCGTAGACTTGGATGATTATGCAGAGTTCGGTCTTCGCGAGGAGGATGCTCCTACGGCAAGTTGGGCGCGATATATCTTCGGTGTATGTCGTGAGATTCAGAAGCGTGGCGGGAAGATTGGAGGTTTCGATACAGCCTTTGCTGGCGATGTGCCACTTGGTGCTGGTATGAGTTCTTCGGCAGCGTTGGAATCTACATTCGCTAATGCTCTTAATGAGTTGTTCTCGCTTGGGATTGACCGTTTTGAACTTGCTCGTATTGGTCAGTCAACGGAGCATAACTACTGCGGTGTGAAGTGCGGTATTATGGATCAGTTTGCCTCGGTGTTTGGTAAGGCTGGTCATCTTATGCGCCTTGATTGTCGTTCGATGGAGTTCGAGTATTTCCCGTTTGATCCGGAGAAGCACGGATATAAGGTTGTTTTGCTCGACTCGGTTGTTAAGCACGAGTTGGTGGGTTCGCCATATAACGATCGTAGAGCATCGTGTGAGAGAGTTGCTACGGTGCTTGGTCAGGAGTTCTTGCGCGGTGCTACAATGGAGCAACTCGATGCTGTGAAGGATAAAATCTCGGAGGAAGATTACAAGCGTGCGCGCTATGTTATTGGCGAGGAACAGCGCGTGATGGATGTCTGCGAGGCGTTGAAACGTGATGACTATGAGACTGTTGGTGCGCGTATGTATGAGACTCACTGGGGTATGTCGCTCGATTATGAAGTATCGTGTGAGGAGTTGGATTTCCTTGCTACTGTGGCCAAGGAGTGCGGTGTAGCAGGCTCTCGCATTATGGGTGGAGGCTTTGGTGGTTGTACAATTAACCTTGTAAAAACCGAGTTGTACGATAACTTTATTGCAACGGTAAAGGCTAAGTTTGCCGAGCGTTATGGTCACGAACCAAAGGTCTACTCTGTGGTAATTTCGGATGGCGCACGAAGAATGTAGTGAAATTTAGAGTTTTTTATCATCTTATATTTTGAAAATGATAAAATAATCATTATCTTTGTGTGACTATAGTGTGACTATGCTCTGTTTTGCGATAGGGCGGTTGCATACAGCGGACAGAAAAGAGGATTTTTATTTACAAATACAAACTTTTTTAAACACTTAAATCTTATGAAACACAATTTTAACGCAGGTCCTTGCGTACTTCCAAAGCAGGCTATTGAGGCTGCTATTGAGGCGATCCGTGATTTCGACGGTACAGGTATCGGTATTCTTGAGATCTCTCACCGTACTCCAGGTTGGGAGCGCGTAATGGCTGAGGTTGAGCAGCTATGGCGTGACCTTTTGAACATCCCTGAGGAGTATGCTATCTTCTTCGTAGGTGGTGGTGCTTCAACTCAGTTCTTCCAGGTTCCTGCTAACCTTCTTAAGACTAAGGCTGCTTACTTGCAGACTGGTGTTTGGGCAAAGAAGGCTGCTAAGGAGGCTAAGTTCTATGGCGAGGTTGAGATCGTTGCTTCTTCTGAGGATAAGACTTACAGCTACATTCCTAAGAACTACACTATCCCAACAGATGTTGACTACTTCCACATCACTACTAACAATACTATCTACGGTACAGAGATCCACGAGGATATCGACTCTCCTGTAACTTTGGTTGCTGATATGTCTTCAGACATTATGTCTCGTCCTATCGACATCAAGAAGTATGGTATGATCTATGGTGGTGCTCAGAAGAACGTAGGTCCTGCTGGTGTTACTTTCGTTATCATCCGCAAGGATCTTCTTGGTCAGTCAGAGCGTAAGCTTCAGTCAATGGTTGACTACGCTACTCACTACCCAGAGGAGGCTCGCAACCACTCTATGTACAACACTCCTCCAGTATTCCCTATCTTCGTAATGTACCAGACTTTGAAGTGGGTTAAGGAGATCGGTGGTGTCGAGGTTATGTACAAGATGAACAAGGAGAAGGCTGAGCTTCTTTACAACGAGATCGACCGCAACTCTATGTTCGTAGGTACTGCTGCTAAGGAGGACCGCTCTTTGATGAACGTATGTTTCGTAATGGCTCCAGGTAAGGAGGAGTTCGAGGCAGAGTTTATGGCATTTGCTAAGGAGAAGGGTATGGTA
>JAGCKG010000072.1 GCA_017647625.1 Alistipes sp.
CTGGGTATTCTGGGGATAGTGGGGATGAGGTCGTGCGTTAGTCCGCGTTGTCGCTATTCTGCGCTTTGCATTGCATTGTAGTTTAATGATGCTCGCGCTTCCCCATAATACCCACTCTACCCATACTCCCCAGCATCCCCATCTTCTGCGCAAAAAGTCTCAGACTTTTAACCATTTCTAATTACTCACTTCTAATTTATACTTCTCCCCTTTGATCCTCTTTTGCCACTTTAGTCCCTATCTTAAAATAATGTCCCTTCCCAATAGATATCAACCATAGTAGAGGAGTATCATCGTGAATGCAATATGTACATAGTATATTTATTGTAGAATTGAGATTTTTTTAAGAAAAATATAAAATTTCTTGCAAAAAGTTTTGGAGATTAAAAATATTGCCGTATATTTGCATCGTCAAAAGGAGACAAGGTTATTTGGTGGATTCATCTAAGGGCTAGGATACGTGCCTCTCACGCACGACATAGGGGTTCGAATCCCCTATCCACTACTCGAAACAGACAACTTCGGTTGTCTGTTTTTTTGTTTTGTGCCGTGGCTGATTATGCAGACCATACGCCTTGCGGCGTATACGTGTCTTGCGCTGTTTGCCTTTGCAAGCGAGCTTGCAGGCAATCACCTCAAGCCACAACCTGCGGTTTGGTCTGCATAATTTCAAACAGACAATCTTTGGTAGCGGTTAGCGCATTGCTCACAGAAGTGGGGTTGCGCGGATAGGAAAAATTTTATTGCTCGACTGCGTCTGCGCTACAATGTATCCGCGCTACTGCTTCGCACTTCGAATCCCCTATCCACTACTCGAAACAGACAACTTCGGTTGTCTGTTTTTTTTGTTTCTTTGTAATGATGCAGAATATACGACGTGCGTCGTATATGTGATTTGATATGTTCACTTCTGCAAGTGAACTTGCACGCAAACGTCTCAAATCACAACCTACGTTTAATGGTCAAAATAGTGGATAAAACAGGGACAATTTGCTGATTTTGACCATTATGCCAGTGCGCCTGAATTGAAGTTATATGTGCAGGAGTATTGCAAACAGTATCTATGTTAGGGTGTAGATGACTGCAGTAAACGAAAAAAGAGCGTGTTTCCTAATAGGACACGCTCTTTTGTTCGGTATCTATAATGATTACTCCTCCTGACGGTAAGTGTGCTCAACATAGATAGCGCGCTGCATAGCCTCACGCTTAGCGATTGAAGGCTTTGTGAAATACTGACGACGACGAAGCTCCTTCAATACACCTGTACGCTCATACTTACGCTTAAACTTCTTAAGGGCGCGCTCGATGTTCTCACCCTCCTTAACCTGCATAATAATCATAACTCTATTCTTTTTTTAATATTAGTATTCTTTTTTTTGTTTCGACCCTTAAGGCGGATCATACCACTTTGCTATCCGTAAGTTGGAGATTCTAACTTGTCCTTTACAACCTTGTTGCTACAGACCTTACTTTCTATCTACTCGGGGCTTGTACCAAAATCGAGATAGGGCGCAATTCTCATTGCCTCCTCATCGCTTAATATGTTCGATTCAATCATCTCTTCAATGGTACTCCAACCTCCTTTCAATTCACGGTAATTAACTATTCGCCTGAGCATCAAGTCCGATACATATGGATGGACTTCCAACTCTTTAGGGCGCGCAAAGTTAATAAATATTTTTTTAATTTTAGTACTATCACACCAAATTTGTGGTAAAATTTTGTGAAAATTCTCTTCTGTAACCACTTCAAGTTCCGAAATTTGCGATTTTGAGTAGTAACCACCCAGCAAATCGCGGTATCGGAGGATGTGAATTGCGCTCTTTGCGCCTATACCTTTAAGGCGTACAAGTGTGGCGGAGTCGGCACTATTTATATCTATAGGTAGGCGTAGTGCTTCGCGCTCGAAGGTCTGCGCTACGGCTGTGGTGTCGCTCGCGGGGAATATAATATATGGTCGTAGGCGCGATGCCATTGTGGAATCTACAGCGTAGCACTCCTCGAACTCTGCCATATCTCTATATCCGCCAATCATATCGCGGTAGCGTACTATGAGTCTTGCCTGACGGATGGAGAACCCAAGAGTATGCAGGTACTCGGCAGTGGCGGTGTCTATCCTAAAGGGTTGATACTCTATTGTGCGCTGGCGTACTATGGTGTCGCTAAACTCCCTCTGCTTGGGTATAATGCGGAACTCCTCGCCAATGACGATATATGGCTCTAAAGCGAAATAGAGCGAGTCGCTCACATTGTAACATAGCGCCACATCCTCCTTGATGCGAAACACCTTACCCGCCTCGCGCCATTTGATAAGGCTTACGGCTACATTGCGCGGAACGCCCGCATCTATCAATGTGTGGTAGTCTGCTGTGTTGGGGTCGAAGGGTTTGAGTGTTACGCTTTGGGGTGCGACACTCGCGCTATCGGTGTTCTCCTTTACGGTTGTAGGGGATGTATATAGGAGTGTCAGGATGATAGCGGTGCAGATGGCTATCATCCATATCATTGCAGACGTTTTATTATCTTCTCGCCTATTCATTATTTACCATTGAGCCTCATCGGAGAGCCATAACTTACGATAGCGACGCGATGGCGACTCTATGAACTCGCCTATGTTGTACTCCTCCCATCTGTCGTTTACAAGGTGTATGACATCGGGTGTCGAGGTCACGACGTTAGGGAAGCGGGCAGGGTTATCGCCATAGCCTGGACGTTTAGAGCGTGCATCGATGATAAGCGTGTCACCTGATAGGTGTATGTCGCGCTTGGGGTCGGTGTTAGCGGCTGCGAGCCATAGTAGGTCGGAGGGTCGCATACTGCCCACAGCACCATTGTCGAACAGAGCGACATACTTGATGCCAGTGATGTTGTTATGGTCAAGGTAACCCTCAACATCTATCTTCTCCTGCCACTCGCGCTCGGCAAAGAGGATGAGCAGACCGAACTCTTCGGTAAACTCGGTGTTGAAATATTGTACACCACCATAAGGTTTGGCTATGCGTGGTGCTGTGAATGTCGTTGTGAGGTTCTCTGGGGCGATATCCGTAAGGTCTATAGCCAACTTAGAACCGTAGCCAGTGGTGGCTGTAGCGTGGTCTAAAACATCGAGGATGCCTTCGGACCATATAAGGTTTTTGTGTGGGTTAAGACCTCGGAGTAACTTAAACATTGCCTCCTTGGAGCGTATATTGGTTGTCGCGGGCGTGATGATAAGGTATTTGTTGAACATCATCTGTCCCGCGCCCCATAGTCCCTGCGCCACCTTGTTAGGCTGACCCAAGTAGCGTTTGTGTATCGACACTATAGCGATGTTGTGTGCCGTACCCTCCATAGGCATATATAGGTCCTCCACTTCGGGTTGCACCGCGAGGCGTATAGGGGCGAGGAATATGCGCTCCGTAGCCTTGGCGATGTAGGCATCCTCCATAGGTGGTACGCCCACGATAGTAGCGGGGTAGATGGCATCACGACGCGATGTGATAGCCTCGATATGAAACTTGGGATATAGGTCGGTGAGGGAGTAGAAGCCTGTGTGGTCGCCAAAAGGACCCTCTACGACAAGATTCTCGTTAGGGTCTACATATCCCTCAAGCACAAAGTCGCAGTCGGCAGGCACATACAGGTCGTTGGTTATGCACTTGACCAACTTTACGGGCTTTTGGCGGAGCATACCCGCCAACAGCATCTCGTCCATATTGTCGGGCATAGGTGCTGTTGCAGAGTAGATGTATGCTGGGTCGCCACCAATGGCTACGCTTACGGGCATACGCTTGCCCAGACGCTTGTAGGCGTCGTAGTGGCGTGCGCCAGTCTTATGGCGATGCCAGTGCATACCAGTAGTGTGGTCATCGAAGATCTGCATACGGTACATTCCGAGGTTGGGAATACCTGACTCGGGGTCTATGGTAGCAACCATAGGTAGTGTGATGAACCTACCGCCATCGCATCCCCACGATGTGAGTATCGGCAGGCGACTGAGACGTGCCTCCTCGCCACGCCATACCACCTCCTGGCACTCGCCACGTTCACCGCTCTTGTGTGGAAACCACTTTGCCACATCCTTTAGTAGCGGTAGCATCTTCAACTTATCCCAAAGGGTGTTCTTGGGAGAGATAGCACCCTTTAGAAGGTTATCTATGCGCTTGGAAATGTCATCGAGGTCGCTGACGCCCAATGCCATAGCCATACGTCTATCCGACCCCATCATATTCATAAGCACTGGGTAGTCGGTATCGGTATTCTCGAATAGTATCGCCTTACCGCCACCCTCCATCTTGGAGATGCGGTCGGTAATCTCACATATCTCGAACTTTGGGCTTACCTTCGCCTTAACGCGGATAAGTTCGCCCTCTGCCTCCAGCTTGCCTATGAACTCTCGAAGTCTCATATCTCTATTTCTGTAGTGCTAACTCCAAAACCTCGTTGTTGGTCTTGACATAGTGGAATGTAAGACCCTCGAGATACTCTGCCTTAATCTCCTCTATGTCCTTGCGATTCTCCTCCGAGAGGATGATGTCGGTGATGCCCGCACGCTTTGCCACAAGGGTCTTTTCGCGCAGACCGCCTACTGCTGTAACTCTACCACGAAGCGTGGTCTCGCCAGTCATCGCAATGCGCTCCTTAATCTTGCGTCCTGTGTATGTCGAGGTTATAGATGTCACCATCGTGATACCTGCAGAAGGACCATCCTTTGGCACAGCACCCTCTGGAACGTGGATGTTGAGGTCGTACTCCTCAAACATCTTGCGGTCGATGCCCAACTCCTCGTGGTGAGCCTTGACCCACTCGAAGGCGATTGTAGCCGACTCCTTCATCACATCGCCAAGGTTACCCGTTAGCGACAACTTACCCTTACCTGGTGTGAGGATAGACTCGATATATAGGATGTCGCCACCTGTCTGTGTCCACGCCAAGCCCGTAACTACACCCACCATATCGGCAATGTCGTAGCGGTCGTTGTGGAAGAGTGGCTTGCCGAGCATAGGCTCGATGTCCTCTACGCCGATTGTAGGCGTTACCTCCTGCTCAAGGGCTATAGCCTTGGCTCTCTGGCGAGCAATCTTGGCAATGCTCTTATCGAGGCTTCTGACGCCCGACTCGCGGGTGTAGTCCTCGATGATGCGGACCACAGCCTCGTTGGTAAGGCTTAGCTTATCCTCTGGGATACCGTGTGCCTCGCGCTGTTTGTTCACAAGATGCTCCTGTGCGATATGTGCCTTGTCCTCGAGGATGTAACCTGGAATGTTAATCATCTCCATACGGTCACGCAACGCTGCGGAGATATTCTCTATGTTGTTTGCCGTAGCGATAAAGAGTACCTTCGATAGGTCGTACTCGGTATCGAGGTAGTTATCGTGGAAGGTGGTGTTCTGCTCAGGGTCAAGTACCTCCAATAGTGCGCTTGAAGGGTCTCCGTGATTTGAGCGCGACACCTTGTCAATCTCATCGAGGATGATTACTGGGTTTGACGCACCGCAACGCTTAATGGTCTCGATGATACGTCCTGGCATAGCACCGATGTATGTGCGACGGTGACCGCGTATCTCCGACTCGTCGTGCAGACCGCCCAACGAGATACGACCAAACTTACGTCCCATAGCCTCGGCAACAGACTTGCCCAACGATGTCTTGCCGACACCTGGAGGACCATAGAGGCAGAGTATAGGTGACTTCAAATCGCCCTTTAGTTTGATTACGGCAAGATGCTCCAACAATCGCTCCTTAACCTCATCAAGACCGAAGTGGTCCTTGTCCAACTGCTCCTTAACCACGCCAAGGTCGAGGCGATCCTCGGTCATCTCATCCCAAGGAAGGTCGAGCATAAGTTGTAGGTATGTTATCTGCACCGAGTACTCAGCAACGGCAGGGTTTAGACGCTCAAGTTTGGCAACCTCCTTATCGAAGAGTTCTGCTGTGCGCTTCGACCACTTCTTGCTCTTCGCCTGCTCGCGTAGTTTGTCTACATCCGCCTCGATGCCGTCGCCCAACTCCTCCTGAATGACGCGCATCTGCTGTTGTAGGTAGTAGTCCTTCTGCTGTTTGTCGATATCCTGCTTAACGCGGTTTTGGATGTCGTTCTTGAGTTCTGCAAGTTGTTGCTCGCGCACCAATATCTCCAACAGACGACGTGAGCGTGCAAGCAAACCTGGTGCCTCCAACAACTGCTGACGGTCATCATCTGTAAGTTCCATATTCGAGCATATGAAGTTGATGATGGCTCTGTTAGAGTCGAGGTTTTTGATAGCAAACGCTGCCTCCTTTGGCATCGATGGCGAGATGTTGATGATGTTCAACGCCACCTCCTTGATAGAGTCCACGATGGCGTTAAACTCCACGCTCTGTGGGTCTGGTGCGCTATCCTTGATAGGGGTAACCTTTGCGCGGAAGTATGGTTGTGTGGCGGTGTACTCCAATACCTCTATCTTTTCCAAACCGTTGAGGATAACTGTAAGGTTGCCATTCGGCATCTCCAAAATCTTAAGAATACGTGCCGATGTACCTATCTTGTGCATATCCTTAGGCTGTGGGTTTTCGATAGAACTATCTACCTGAAGCACCGCACCGAGTAGTCCGTCGCCAGCCTCTACGGCACGCACCAAGGCTATCGACTTGGCGCGACCTACGGTGATAGGTGTCACCGAGCCTGGGAATATCACCGAACTACGCAATGTCAATATAGGCAACGACTCTGGGATGTTTACCTCCTCGATGGTGTCGTCGCTACCCGAAATGATGGGAATAACCTGATGCTTGCCATCAAACAACTCAGGCACTAAACCCATATCGTCAAAATCTTTTTTATCTCTCTTATTCATAGTAAAATATATTTCTTTTCCCTTTATAGAGTACCCAAAGCACTCTCTATCTATCAACTCTTGTGCGAGAGTACTCCAATAACGCTACAAATATAACTCTTATTTCGTAGAAATAACTTTAAGACGCGGTTTTGTTAATAACAATTTATCGACAATTAAAGACTCGACGACATACGGTAGTTGGGAGTGGGTTAAGGGGGTAGAAAGGTGATTTAGCGAATTTAGGGAGTTTAGTGAGATAGCGGATGTTTTGGACTTATCTAAGACATCCGTATTCCGAGCCTGTCAAAAAATAGTGTAATCGTTCCGTTCCACAAAAACATAGGGTTTTGGAACGATGGAACGGAACGATATGCTAAGTCCAATCCTGCACCGCCCAAATAAAAGGGAAAACTGAACTTTATAAACACGCGTCGCAGACACCTAACTTTTCAGTTTTCCCTTTTCAGTTTATAGGTATTTGTCGCCAGTGCTATATTTTAGGTCCTCAATGAAACTGCTGATGTTTTGCTCCTCGCTCGAAGGGCAGATAAGCAACACATCGGGGGTGTCGACAACGATATAGTCCTTTAGTCCGCTCACCACAGCCGCCTTGTCCTGCGGTATGGTGATAAGTGAACTGCGGGTGTTGTGGGTCTTGATATTGTCGTTGCTTAAAGCGTTTGCATACTTATCCTTGCGCGAGTGCTGGTATACCGAACCCCACGTTCCCACGTCACTCCAGCCGAAGTCGCCACTATGCACATATACATTCTCGGCACGCTCCATAATGCCGTAGTCGATAGATATGGAGCGACACTCCGAAAAGACCTTTTCTATAGCCTTCGTCTCCTCCGCAGTGCCGAAGGTATGCTCCGCACCGCTAAACAGAGTGGCGTGGTCGGGGAGGTGTTCCTCGAAGGCGGAGATGATGTCGCGGACATTCCAAATGAAGATTCCAGAGTTCCATAAAAATTCGCCACACTCCAAAAAAGCCTCCGCCAATTCGCGGATAGGTTTCTCCGTAAAACACTTGACCTTACATATATCCTCGGCGTTGGAGCGCTGGATGTATCCGTATCCTGTTTCGGGGCGTGTAGGCTCTATGCCAATGGTCATAAGTGCGGGGTTGTGGGCAATGAACTGCAATGCGCTCTCTACGACCTTTAAAAACTCTACCTCGTTGAGTATCAAATGGTCGGAAGGAGTTACGATCATATCGGCATCAGGGTTTATACGCCTTAAATAGTAGGATGCGTAGGCGATGCAAGGTGCTGTGTTGCGACCGATAGGCTCGCATAGAATCTGCTCCTCGCTAATCTCGGGAATATGTTGCAGAACGAGGTCTTTATAGCGTCTGTTGGTGACGATGATAAAGTTCTCTTTTGGAACAATATTGGCAAATCTCTCGTATGTGTGACGTATGAAAGAGCGCCCCGTGCCGAGAATATCCAAAAACTGCTTTGGATGGTTCTGACGGCTCATAGGCCAAAAACGCTTGCCTACACCGCCTGCCATAATTACGCAATATCTGTTATTTTTCATCCCCTTTTTGCCCTTAAATTTTACAAATTTACACAAAGATAAAAAATTTTTGTATCTTTGCAAAATGTTTGATGTGATAAAATAGGTGTTATCACTGAGATGTAACGAAACAAAACATTGTTAACGCTATGAAAATTAGGTTGTTCACCATACCAAATATACTAACACTCGCCAACCTTGTGTCGGGTGCTGTTGCAGTAATCGTCACGTTGCAGTATCACAACTACACTCTCGCTATGGGTTTGGTGGTCTTGGCCGCGGTGTTCGACTTCTTGGATGGTTTCGTAGCGCGTCTGCTCAACCAGCAGTCGCCATTGGGCGTACAACTCGACTCGTTGGCTGACGATGTGACTTTTGGTCTTGTACCAGCCTTGGTGATGTTCGATATGTACAACCACTCTGCATTGTACTATGGTTGCGAGTGCGCTGTGATGGGGTATATGGGCTATCTAACGCTTATCATCGCCGCCTTCTCGGTGTTGCGCCTTGCCAAGTTCAATATAGACACTACGCAGACTACCGAGTTCTCGGGTTTGCCAACACCTGCCAATGCGTTATTGTTGCTCTCGTTGGCTATGCTTGCGCAGAACGGCTATATCGTACTCTATCAGGAGCATATCTTGCTTCTATCGGTGGCAATGTCGCTGTTGCTTATCAGTCCAATCAGAATGTTTGCCCTCAAGTTCAAGGGCTTCGGTTGGAAGGGTAACGAACTACGCTATATCTTCATCCTTGTGTCGTTGCTCGTGATAGTATTTGCTACGGTCTACTCCGTTGCTATTATCATCGCGCTCTATATTGTGGTGTCAACGCTAAAGTGGTTGTTTGCGGGTAAGGAGGTAAAATAGTGTGTGGAATGAGTAGGTTAGTGAGGATATTGTCGGTTTTGTGTGCGGTTGTGGCAACGCTACTACCTCTGCACTCATACGCCCAGATGGACGCAAGGTCTCTCCAGCGTGGCAATAATGGTGCGATGGGTCAAGGTATGGGTACAGGTATGCCTGGCGACCCCAACTATATGGGTGACGGTAGCGAGGAGGGTGCTGTGGGCGATACCACACAGACAAAGGAGAAGCGCGAGAAAAGGGCTTTGGAGTCGTACTACTTCAATGATACGGTGCGCGCACTCTACAACTGGCAGTGGACCATTGACCGCGATTTTGACCGAGTAAACATTTCGCCTCTCGATACCACGCTTCAGGATTGGCGCATAGATTATGTCTTCTACCGCAAGGGTGTGGGTGATATGGCTCTCGGAGGTCTTGGTCAGTCGTCACAGCCTATAAACTGGTTTGACCGTCGTCAGAGTAGCGACTTTATCTTTGCTCGCAGTTACGATGCCTATACAGCGCGTGTCGACAACGTACCATTCTACAACTGCAAGACCCCATTCTCGAACTTGTCATACCTCGAGTCGGGACAGAAACGCTACCGCGAGGAGCATTTCGAACTTATACACACGCAGAATATCGACCCTTCGACCTCGGCAAATATAACCTATAGGGCGCGAAGCACTATGGGTCAGTACGATTGGCAACGCACCAAGAATCACGCCTTGTCGTTAGGTGTGGCTCATACTGGCAAGCGATACTCTATCCACGCTGCCTATATGAACAACCTTATCGATGCACGCGAGAATGGTGGTGTCGTGGGCGAGTGGGCTATTGCTGATACTACCTTCGAGATGCCTTCGGGTGTGCCTATGCGTCTTGCTACGGCAAAGGCAGAGAATCACTATCGCAACAATGCCATTGTCATCAAGCAGGCATACGCCATACCGCTACAGCGCGTTACGGAGTACGACTTCTCGTTGGCAGACCTCTCGGCAGTATATATCGGTCATCAACTAGAGTATAACACTTGGTCGAAGGTATATACCGACCAGCGTGCCGAGTATACCAATATTCGTGGTCACTACAACCCCGAGACGGGTAAGTGGGAACGTGTCGATGGCTTGGAGTACTACGACAACTGGTTTATCGACCCTCGCAAGACGCGCGACTCGATCTCCGAGCGTCTGCTCTCGAATAAGTTCTATGTTCAGGTGCAACCGTGGGATCGTAATGGCGTGATATCGACCATAGATGGTGGTGTGGGCATCGACCTACACACCTACTCATACCTTCGCCTTGAGGACTATGTGGCAGGCAAGGTAACCAAAGACAAGCGCACTTCGTGGTATATGTATGGTGCTACGGGTGGCAAGATTAAACGATATGCCGACTGGGGTGTAAATGCAAAATACTACCCTTCGGGCTATCGTGGCGGAGACTTCTCAATGGACGGTAACGTGGTGTTGAGAGCCTATATCCGCGAACTTCCTCTGATTCTCAGCGGACGCTTCAAGCAAGAGTTCCGCTCGCCAGCCTACTGGCAGGAGAATCTACTCTCGAACCACTATATGTGGTTTAACTCCTTCGATAAGGAGTCTGAAACTCGTTTAGAGGTAAACTTCTCCGTACCATCCATAGCCTTGGAGGTGGGAGTATGGCAGGGTATTATGGATAATATGATATACTACGATGGTAGTAGCAATATTGTTCAGCATACCGACATTGTTAGCCTCACGAGTTTGTATGCTCGCAAGGATTTCCGCGTTGCGGGATTCCATTTTGACCATAGGGCATTGGTGCAAATCTCGTCCGATGAGAGAGTGCTTCCAGTACCAGCATTGAGTGCTTACCTCTCGTACTACTACGAGTTCTGGGTCAAGCGCGACGTGCTACGAGTGCAGTTGGGTCTCGACGCAAGGTATAACACGTCGTACTACGCCCCAAGTTATAACCCTGCACTCTCGGCCTTCTTCAATCAGCGCGATGTCAGGGTGGGCGACTACCCATATGTCGATGCTTATTTGTCGGCTAAATGGAAGCGTATGCGTATCTTGCTGAAATATCAGCACTTGAATCAGGGCTTGTTTGGCAATGGTGAGTACTTCCAGGTTGCTCGCTATCCTCTCAACCCAGGAATGTTCAAGATAGGTATCTCTTGGTCGTTCTACGACTAACGATGTTTTTTGCCCGACATAAGCTGCCCACAAACTAATATATAATGTTTAAAAGAGTATTGTTTGTGGTTCTATCCGTAGCACTTATTGCTGCGTATGAATCAGCTATCGGTCAGCCACAAGAGATTATTACTCCGACTACTGCGGAGGCGTTGGCTGCGAATCAGAAACTTAACGTGCAAACCCCTGGTGAGGAGGAACCTCAATATCTTATCTCGCGCTTCGACGATATTATGCGTAAGGTGGGAGCCGAGCAGGGTCAAGATTGGCGATTGATGAGTGCTATAGCCTATAGCGAGTCACGTTTTATCGAGAATCTTGAGTCTAAGCAGGGTGCTAAGGGTATTATGCAGATACGCCCTGTTGTTGCACGACACTTTAAGGTCCCCGTTGAGAGCATCAACGATACCGAGACCAATGTACGTTTGGCAGGTATGCTACTATCCGAACTCGATGATATGCTCCGTATGCCAGCGTCCACCCCTGAGCAGGACCGTTTAAGCATCATACTTGCAAGTTATAATGCAGGTATAGGTCACGTCCTTGACGCTCGCCGTCTTGCACGCTCCGAGGGTGCTAACCCCAATTCGTGGGTCGACGTAAGTCGTTACCTGCAACTTAAGAGTTCTCCCGACTACTACGAGAAAGATATTGTCCAGTGTGGCAAGTTCACCGGTAGCGGTCAAACCTTAAGTTACGTAAAGCAGGTGATGAGGAAATATAATCAGTATAAATCACTGTAATTTCTTGTGATAAGCCGCAATCTGCGGCACATCCCTAAAAGTAAACCACTCAGGGCTGTAGGTCAACTACTATCCCTGAGTGGTTTCTTTTGCGATGTACCACATCTTACGACTTCTGACAAGAAATTAGGTTGTGCTACCCGTGAAGGTGATGTTTCGCTTTGAAAAAGCGACAGCTACGCTGTGGGGATTTTGGGGACGATGGGTATAAGGTCGTGTGTTATCCGTGTTGATGTTATAGTGAGTGTTATCTCGCCTTATAGTTTAATGATGCTCGCGCTTCCCCATATTCCCCACTCTACCCATACTCCCCAGCATCTCCATATTCTGCGCAAATTAAACTTATGCGAAGCATACCTTACTTTTGAGGCAAAACTTCGTAATGCCTCGACTTTGCTACGGCTCGGCATAACAAGTAAACTTGTTCTGCTCTCGCCTTAATCGCAAAGTTCAGTTTTCAGTTTAATATGCGTCGCAGACACCACACTTTTCAGTTTTCAGTTTTCAGTTTTCACTTTGTAAAAAGGCAGAGCCTTTTACGCACAAAGAAACCCCAAAAGTTTAGCAAAAACTTTTGGGGTTACTTCGTTAGCGCGATACATATATATTATAGCACTCTGTTGTATTCGAAGAACTCTCGCACCTTTGCCCAGTCCACAACGGGGCGACGTACGCCATCGATAAACTTAACGGGGCATCCTACAGCGCAGTCGTCGATATAGTAGTGTGCATAGACCTTTACCGACTCTGTCCACTCCGCTTGCTCGGGGTTTTTGTTGACACTCCATAGTTCTATGTCGCGTTGCTTAAACCAGCGTAGCGCAGCGTCCAACTTCGTGCCTGAACGCATAGTATACAGGATGATGCGGTGACCTCTCTTGTTGAGTTCGCGGAGTGTTGCCACCGCGCCCTCAGCATCGAGACCCACAGCAGGGTAGTCGTGTTCTACGCAAGTGCCGTCAAAGTCAACAGCAATGATAAGTGACTCCATACCTGATACTATCTCTTGTTACCCTTTATTTTTGACCAGAATTTGTTTAAGCGACTCTGATTATCGCGAGTGTCGTAGTAGCCGTAGCCGTACTTGTTGTTGCTGTGTGTTGAACTATTGAGAATAGTACACATATTGCGGAACTTCTTCTCGCGGTACAACATCTCAATCTCTGGCAAGTCACGACGATCCAAGTTGCCCTGACGTATAATGTATACTGTAAGGTCTACCAAGCGGTCCAAAACAAGAGCATCGGCGATGGCTATTGCTGGAACGCTATCGAAGATGATATAGTCGTACTTGCTTCGTAGGCTCTCAACAAGTTGGTCCATACGCTCCGACATAAGCATATCGGTAGGGTTTGGTGGCTTTGGACCAGCGTAGATAATGTCGAGATTTGGACTCTCCTCGCTTGGTGTGATGATATCCTCGTACGACTCAATCTTACCGCTTAGGTAACTTGTGATACCACGACGGTTGTTGCTCTGACCCATAGTCTTGGATAGTGTGCGTAGACGTAGGTCGAGGTCTACGATAACCACGCGCTTACCCGACGATGCGAGGGTGTAGGCGAGATTTGACGATACGAACGACTTACCGCTATGTGGTATTGATGAGGTAAACATCATAACCTGAATCTTGTTGTTTACCGACATAAAGCTGAGGTTTGTTCGTAGCATACGGAACGACTCCGATAGTGCATCGCGACTATCCTCGCGCACGACAATGCCGTTGCCCATCTTGCCGTTATGCTGTGGTACATCGCCCAAGAAAGGTATTGTAAGCACAGCATCCAAGTCGCGTCGTGAGCGCACCGAGGTATTCATAATCTCGCGTATGTATAGTATCGCAAGAGGAATACATACACCCATAATAAGCGAGAATAGGAGTATTATGGTGCTTCGTGGGCTTACAGGGATATTGCTACCATAGGCGTGGTCGATAACGCGGGCATTACTCTCTGCTGTAGCCTCCGAGAGTGCATTCTCCTCGAGTTTGGTAAGAAGGTAGATATACAACTCCTCCTTAACCTTCTGCTGACGAGCCTTTGAGAGTAGTTCCATCTCCATTGTAGGCGACTTCTGCATACGCTTATCTACGACTTGTTGCTCGCGGTTGATTTGCTCGATGCGGAGTTTTAGAGTCTCGATATGCGACTCCAACGATGCTATTACTGCGCTGTGGAGACCTGCTATCTGATTGCCAAGGTCGATAATCGTTGGGTTTGTGGTAGATGACGCTGCGAGCAGACGCTTGTACTCAAGAAGACTCTTGTTGTACTGCTCAATCTGTGTTGCTAAACCTGATGATACACCGCTGATGGTCACCGCAGACGCAGGTATAAGAGAGTCTGTCTTATCGCTGTCGCGGAGGTAGTTGAGGAGGTATGTTGTCATCTCCATATTTGCCTCCAACGATAGTGCGCTCTCCTTGAGTTTTGCAGTCTCCTCTGCTCGTATAGATGCCTCTTGTGAAGGACTGTAGAGGCTGTTGTCCTGCTTGAACGATGCGATGTCTACATCGGCATCGTTTAGCTCCTCGCCCAATGTCTGCAAACGCTCCAAGATAAACTTCTCGGTAAGGTTTGATACTGCCTGCTTGTCGGCAATCGCATCCATATCATACGCCTCTATAACACCGTTAAGAATATGCTCGGCACGCTGTGGTACCTCGTCAACCATACTGAGTGTGATGACCGATGCCATCTTATCCACGATAGCGCAGTTAAGACGCTTGCGATATGTCTCGGTGATGTCGTTTAGAGGGTATTGTGTCACGCCGATAACCTTATCGCGATTATGCTCGAAATAAGGTGTCGCTGCGGTCACGATATTGCCAAATGGTGTGGCTACGACCTCTCCAATTTGTGCCTTAACGCTATAACCCTCATTGTCCTTGAACTCGGTGAAGGTGATGGTGTTGTCCTCGCCAATGCTATACTTGAACGAAACGACCTCCGATGGCTTGGCATCTACAAACTCGATGGTTATAGGTGCGCGACCATACATATCCACCACTCGTAGACCCTCCTTTGCTCTGTAGCGGGTGTCGAGGTTGTACTTATCTACCACCTGCTCCATCACACGACGTGACTGAAAGATGTGTATCTCGTTGTCCACCGAGCGACGACCGATGCCACCAAGCACATCGTTGAAGGCTGTAATCTCGCTACCCGAGCCTTTGCGCGTATCCTTAACCACCACGGTTGCAGTACGCACATAGGTCTTTGGTGTCGATGCCAAGTAGTACAGGGCTACTGCACCACAGATGGCAACTGATACGATAAACCAATACCAGTTACGCAGTACGAGTTCTATGAACTCCTGAATCGAGAAGGTGCTGTTGTTGATTTCGCTCCTCTCGTTTGTCTCCATCATATCTGTCATACCTTAAAGTTTTTACAAAATTACGGTTAGGAACGTTGCCAAGGATATCGCTGTAGATGTGAGAGATATCCAGAACGAACGATTCTGGTTGATCTCGGATGTCGCAGCCTTATACTTGTTAGGGTTTACTATCACTACATCGTTCTGCTCAAGGTAGTAGCAAGGCGAGTTGAACACCTCTGGTGAGCGTAGGTCGAGGGTGGTAACGATATTCTTACCCTCCTTCTCACGCACTACTAACACATCATTACGGCTACCGTAGATGGTCATATCGCCAGCGAGTGCTAATGCCTCGAATATTGTAATCTGGTCGTTGCGGATATCGTAGCGTCCAGGCTTGCTTACCTCACCCAATATAGATAGTGTCAACGATGCAAAGCGAACGTTGACGTTGGGGTCTTGGATGTAGCCACCGTTGCGAATAAGATTCTCGATGTTCTTTGCCAACTCCTCGCGTGTTAGTCCTGCACACTTAACCTTGCCAATGATAGGCATTGTCACATAGCCCTCGCTATCCACAGTAAATGTCTGGATGCTACTCTCGGTACCAGTGGTGTTCGAAACTACCGAGCCTGTGAGGGCGTTGTAGTTCGATGATGAGTTGAACGGAATTGCCAACTCTGGGTTTTTGCTGTTCACCACAATTTTAATCTGGTCGAGTGGTTTGATTCGGATAATGCTGTTTTCTGCCACTGCACTCTCTGCACCGCTCTCTATATTCTGCAAATATAGCACGTTACGCTGGGCGTTGCAACTACATAGTATGAGGGCAAGCGCAATTAGTAATCTGTAAAACTTCATAGTTATGTTATGCTTTAGGGATGTTCTATAAATTAGTATAAAAGTTTTCGTTGTTTGGGAAATTCTATTTCGGTTGCTTTTGTGCCTATTTCGACATCTTCCTTATCTTTACTCGGTTACAATGCTCGCATTGCGCCCTCATAAGAGATAATGA
>JAGCKG010000073.1 GCA_017647625.1 Alistipes sp.
AGTCAAGATTATGGCATTGAATAAGATTGAAAGAAGAGCGAGAATCAAGATGCGTATTCGTAAGATCGTTAACGGTACTGCATCACAGCCTCGCATGACTGTATTCCGTAGCAACAAGCAGATCTACGTACAGTTTATTGACGACCTCGCAGGCGTAACCTTGGCAACAGCATCATCGTTGGACAAGGAGGTTGCAGCAGAGGCAGCTGGTAAGAACAAGTCAGAGGTTGCAGCTTTGGTAGGTAAGCTTGCTGCAGCACGTGCAATCGAGAAGGGTATCACCGCAGTATCATTTGATCGTAACGGTTACCTCTATCACGGTCGAGTAAAAATGTTGGCTGACGCTGCTCGTGAGGGTGGCCTTAAATTCTAATCGATTATGGCAAATACAAACATAAAGAGAGTACGTACAAGCGACCTTGAGTTGAAGGATCGTTTGGTTGCAATCAACCGCGTTACTAAGGTAACCAAGGGTGGTCGTACCTTCACTTTCTCTGCTATCGTAGTTGTAGGTAACGAGAATGGTGTTGTAGGCTATGGTCTTGGTAAGGCTGCGGAGGTAACTGTAGCTATCTCTAAGGGCGTAGAGGATGCAAAGAAGAATTTGGTTAAGATCCCAGTACTCAACGGTACTATTCCACACAAGCAGGAGATGCGTTTCGGTGGCTCTGAGGTGATGATTCGCCCAGCTGCTCCTGGTACAGGTATCATCGCTGGTGGTGCGATGCGTGCGGTATTGGAGTCTGTAGGTATCAAGAACGTGCTTGCAAAGAGCAAGGGTTCATCTAACCCACACAACCTCGTAAAGGCTACTATCGGTGCTTTGTGCGAGTTGCGTGATGCTCGTTCAGTTGCTGAGTTGCGTGGTATCTCACTAACCAAGGTGTTTAACGGTTAAAAATAGGAGGTAACAACTATGGCAACATTGAAAATCACTCAGATTAAGAGCCGTATCGGTGCTTCTAAGCAGCAGTGCAAGAACCTTGATGCTCTCGGTCTTCGCAAGATCAACCACACAGTTGAGCATAGCGACTCAGTAATCATCAAGGGTATGATCGAGCGTGTTAAGCACCTAGTACGCGTAGAGGAGGTAAAATAAGTTTAACCCAAGAAAACAATTTAAGAAATGGAACTTCATAATCTTAAGCCCGCTAAGGGTGCAACTCACCACGATAAGCGCGTGGGTCGCGGTGCCGGTTCAGGTCACGGTGGCTATTCTACTCGCGGTTTGAAGGGTGCGAAGTCTCGCTCAGGTTATTCAAGCAAGCTCGGTTTCGAGGGTGGTCAGATGCCTTTGCAGCGTCGTCTTCCTAAGTTCGGCTTCACCAATATCAAGCGTGTAGAGTACAAGGCAATCAACCTTTCAACACTTGAGGATCTCGCAGCAAAGAACAACCTCACAGAGGTTACTTTCGAGACTCTTGTACAGGCTGGCTTTGTATCAAACAACGACAAGGTTAAGATTCTTGGTAACGGTGCTATTACACGTGCTTTGGCTGTTAAGGCTAACGCATTCTCAAAGAGCGCAGAGGCTGCTATCGTAGCTGCTGGTGGTTCTGTAGAGAAGATGTAATATGGCGATTTGACTGTAGTCGGAGGCTGTCGCATCGCGTAAAGAATATATATAAATATGTAACACTTACGGCGTTTGAGCGTAATGCTTAGGCTCAGCACCGACAACAGTTGATAAGTTTAGAATCTAAAAACCTATTTTGTTATGAAAACGTATATTATTGTTGGTATCATCTTGGTAGCTCTCGTCGCGCTACTTGCAACCAACAAGAAACTCGTTGAGACACTCAAGAATATCTATAAGATCGAAGAGCTTCGTCAGCGTATCCTCTTTACGCTCGGTCTTCTTCTTATCTATCGCTTGGGTAGCTTCGTGACTCTGCCGGGTGTTGATCACTCGATTTTGGAGCAGTGGACTCAGAGCTTTGCGAACGATGGTAGCAGCCTTATGGGTTTGCTTAACATCTTCTCTGGTGGTGCGTTCTCACAGGCTTCAATCTTCGCTCTTGGTGTAATGCCTTACATCACAGCGTCTATCATCATTCAGTTGTTGGGTATTATGGTACCTTACTTCCGTAAGATGCAGCGCGAGGGCGAGAGCGGACGTCGCAAGATGAATCAGTGGACTCGTTTCCTTACTATCGCTGTGTTGCTTTTGCAGGCTCCAGCCTACCTTGCTACACAGGTTATCTCTTCAGGTGCGGTAGTTGCAACAGGTGACTTCCTTGGCATTGCTAACGGTCAGTTCATCGTTCCTGCAGTTATCATCCTTATCGCTGGTACTATGTTCATTATGTGGCTTGGCGAGAAGATCACCGACAGAGGTATTGGTAACGGTATTTCATTGATCATTATGATTGGTATCGTAGCACGTCTCCCACAGTCGTTCCTTCAGGAGTTTATGTTCCAGACGACAGGTGGTGGTAGCATCATTATGCTTCTCGTAGAGTTGGTATTCCTTGCTCTCGTGTTTATGCTTGCGATTGCTATCGTTCAGGCTGTGCGTAAGATTCCAGTACAGTATGCAAAGCGTATTGTAGGTAATAAGCAGTATGGTGGCGTGCGTCAGTACATTCCTTTGAAGTTGAATGCTGCCAATGTAATGCCTATTATCTTTGCTCAGGCTCTTATGTTCATCCCAGGTTTGATTTGGGGTGGTCAGTGGCTTGACATCACCAGCTTCTGGTATAACTTTACGCTTGTAGTGTTGGTAATTGCATTTACTTATTTCTACACTGCAATTATCGTAAACCCTCAAATGATGGCAGACGATATGAAGCGTAACGGTGGCTTCATCCCAGGTGTTAAGCCAGGTAAGAGCACTGTTACTTATATCGATGACATTATGACAAGAATTACCCTCCCAGGTTCTGTGTTCTTGGCAATTATCACAATTCTTCCAGCAATTGCTATGTCACTTGGAATCACTCAGGGCTTCGCTTACTTCTTCGGAGGTACATCGCTTTTGATTATGGTGGGTGTTGTTCTTGATACTCTAAAGCAGATTGAGAGCTACTTGTTGATGCGTCACTATGACGGTCTTATGAAGACTGGTCGCATTCAGGGTCGCTACTAATAGTTTACCACAAGAGACGGTGCCTTAGAGGCACGCTTCAAAGGCACCGCCGCTTTATTAGTTTGAGAGATGATTTATTTGAAGACCAAAGAGGAGATTGAGATACTCCGCGAGAATAACATACTTGTAAGCCGTGCGCTTGCAGAGGTAGGTCGCCACATTAAGCCAGGCATCACAGCACGCGAGCTTAACGACATTGCCGAGAAGTTTATTCGCGACAACGGAGCAGTACCTGCTTTTCTTGGTTACCAAGGCTACCCAGCAGCATCGACAATCTCGATTAACGAGCAGGTGGTTCACGGTATACCTTCAGATTATGTCATTAAGGAGGGCGATATCGTATCGGTTGACTTAGGTACCTTTATGAAGGGGTTTGTAGGTGATTCAGCATATACATTTGCTGTAGGCACTGTCAGCGACGAGGTTAGACAGTTGTTGGATGTCACCAAAGAGGCTCTGCGTAGAGGTGCAGCACAGGCTAAGGCGGGTAATCGCGTAGGCGATATATCGGCGGCTGTGCAGGATTACGCTGAGAGTTTCGGCTTTGGCGTAGTGCGCGAGTTGGAGGGTCACGGCTTAGGCAGAAAGATGCACGAGGAGCCAGGCGTTCCTAACTATGGCGCAAGAGGTAGAGGACCATTATTGAAAGAGGGTATGGTCATCTGCATCGAGCCGATGATTACGATGGGAGACAGACGAGTGATTTTTGAGCGTGACGGTTGGACTGTCCGCACCAAGGATCGAAAGCCGGCAGCGCACTACGAGTACGCGGTGGCTGTGGGTAAGGATGGCCCAGATATCTTGACAGACTTTAGTATCATCGAAGAGGCTATTAAACAGTAAAATCTTATGGCAAAACAGACTGCTATTGAACGAGACGGAACCATCATTGAGGCGTTGTCGAACGCAATGTTCAGGGTGGAATTGGATAACGGACACGTTATCACGGCTCATATCTCAGGTAAGATGCGTATGCACTACATCAAGATCTTGCCTGGTGATAAGGTAAAAGTAGAAATGACACCTTATGATTTGAGTAAGGGTCGAATATCTTTTAGGTACAAATAATTAAGAATGCTTCGGTTATGAAAGTAAGAGCATCAATTAAGAAGAGAAGCGAGGATTGCAAGATTGTTCGTCGCAAGGGTAAGCTCTATGTGATTTGCAAGAAGAATCCTAAGTTCAAAATGCGCCAGGGATAATTTTTAGTTTAACAAACCGAAATTAACGAAAAGAAACATTTATGGCACGTATAGTAGGTGTTGATTTACCAAAAAATAAGCGTGGTGAGATCGGCTTGACCTATATCTATGGTATCGGTCGTTCTACAGCGCAGAAGATCCTTGATAGTGTAGGCATCAGCCGCGATATTAAGGTTCAGGATTGGACCGACGACCAGGTCGGCGCAATTCGTAGCGCAATTGCAGAGATGGGCATCAAGGTTGAGGGCGAGTGCCGCTCAGTAGTCCAGCTCAACATTAAGCGATTGATGGATATCGGTTGCTACCGTGGTATCCGTCACCGTTTGGGTCTTCCAGTTCGTGGTCAGAGCACAAAGAACAATGCTCGTACTCGCAAGGGTAAGAAGAAGACTGTAGCAAACAAGAAAAAGGCAACTAAGTAATATTAGAGAGTTATGGCAAAGAAAACTGGTACAGTTAAGAAGAAGGTTGTTAAGGTTTCTGCACAGGGTATGGCTTTTGTGCACTCTACCTTCAACAACGTGATCGTAACCATTACTAACGAGGTGGGTGAGGTCATCAGCTGGTCATCAGCAGGTAAGATGGGCTTCCGTGGTTCAAAGAAGAACACACCATACGCAGCACAGACAGCAGCTGCTGACTGCGCTAAGGTTGCTTACGATATGGGTTTGCGTAAGGTTAAGGTTTATGTAAAGGGTCCTGGTCAGGGTCGTGAGTCTGCAGTTCGTACCATCCACGGTGCTGGTATCGAGGTTATGGAGATCATCGACGTTACTCCATTGCCACACAATGGCTGCCGCGCTCCTAACCGTCGTCGCGTATAATTCTCTATAGGGGATATTTACCGATTGATAGTAAGACTAAGCAGATTTGTAAAACTTTACTTTACATTAAAAATTAAAAACAATTATGGCAAGATATATAGGACCAAAGTCGAAGATTGCCCGTCGTTTTGGCGAGGCTATTTACGGTGCTGACAAAGTTCTTGAGAAGCGTAACTTCCCTCCTGGACAGCACGGTCTTGCTCGCAAGCGTAAGAAGAACTCTGAGTATGGCGAGCAGCTTTCTGAGAAGCAGAAGGCAAAGTA
>JAGCKG010000074.1 GCA_017647625.1 Alistipes sp.
CCTCGCGTGTCATACGGTTGACGTGCATCTTGATACGCGCACAGGGGCGGCGCGAAGTATCAAGACCAATCTTGTCTATCGCCACGCCCGACATAATATCGGTCTGCACAGGCGCAAGGGACTCTGCATCGATAATGATGCAATGTTGCGTCTGTGCCGAAACCGCCACAAACGATAATAGCGAAATAAGTATGGTTAGTATGTTTCTCATTTTTAACAATATTGCCTCTTATCACAAGAAATTAAAAGTTGTAACCTTTGATTCTTTTCCAACCTTTAGCACTCTTGTACTGCTTAACACTCTGCATAGGGACATATATCTTTCTGCTGAAGGCACTCTTCTTGAAGACATCAACCCCTAAACTTGGCGGTGTTGTAGCCTTACAATATATACTCTTAAGGCTGCTGCAATCATAGAATGCCTTCTCTCCAATCTTAGTTACACTATCACCAATAGTTACACTTGCAAGTCTCCAGCAACCAGAGAATGCATATCTTCCAATCGTAGTTACGTTATCAGGAATAGTGACACTTGTAAGGCTGTTGCAATCTTCGAATGCATAATTTCCAATCGTAGTTACGCTATCAGGAATAGTTACACTTGTAAGGCTGCTGCAATCTTCGAATGCAGCATATCCAATTGAAGTTACGCTATCAGGAATAGTTACACTTGTTAGGCTTTTACACCACGCGAGTGCATAATCTCCAATCGTAGTTACGCTATCAGGAATAATTATACTTGCAAGGCTACTGCACCAATAGAATGCATAATCTCCAATCGTAGTTACGCTATCAGGTATCGATATACTGGTTATATCGCAACCGCTAAAAGCTCTATAACCAATTGAGACTACACTTTTTCCAATAGTGATATTATTAATATTAAAATGCCAATCATCGAATGCTTTATCTCCGATCTCTGTTACATCATCGCCAATAGTCACATCACGTATATTGCAGTGCTCTGCAAATTCATTAAGGTTATATGCTGTTATTTCACAATTAAGCGTAAGATGTGTTAAGTGTTTGCAGCCATAAAATGCCATTTCTTGTATTGTTTGTACACCCTTACCTATAGTTACTTCAGTTAGTTTTTCACAACCAGAAAATGTATGTTCATTAATGATAGTGACACAATCGCCAATAGTAACACTCTTAAGGATGCTGCAATGCCCGAATGCACCACGCCCAAGTTTAGTTACGCTATCAGGAATAGTTACACTTGTAAGGCTTTTGCAACCATCGAATGCACGCTCTCCAATCGTAGTTACGCTATCAGGAATAGTTATACTTGTAAGGCTTTTGCAACCATCGAATGCATTATATCCAATCGTAGTTACGCTATCTGGAATAGTTATACTTGTAAGGCTGCCGCAACCATAGAATGCATAATTTCCAATCTCAGTTACACTATCAGGAATAGTTACACTTGTAAGACTGCTGCAAAGATAGAATGCTTGATATCCAATCTTAGTGACATTGCTCTTAAATGTGATAACACCTTTGCCTGTAGCAGAATCCCAAGTATGAGATTTGATATTCGCACCAAACTTAGAGTAGGCATCCGAGATTTCCATCTTCTTATTCGGCATCACATACTCAATCACATTTTTCTCAGTGTTATCACTACCCTTCTGAAGCGAAATATTTAGGTTAATAGTCTTGCCCTCCGCAACAGTAACACTTTGCTTATTAGTGCGATAGCCCTTAGCCTTAATCATCACATCGTGCTTACCGACAACAACATTATACATCAGCGGAGTCTTGCCAACGAGTTTGCCATCAATATAAATATCTGCCAATACAGGTGTGCTGGTAACATTGATTGTACCAAGAATAGGTGTTGGCGCATCGAGTTTGTAGGTCTGCTTGGATGGTGTGGATGTGATGCTCTGTGAGAGTGTCGTTGTTCGGTGGCCCTCCCTGCGCGCCTCGATGATATATGTACCCGATACTACCTTGCCTGTCCAAGGCGATGCACCCTTACGCTCATTGTTTATGTAGATATCGCATCCCGACCCCGCATCGAATGTTACGGTGGCATAGTCCGCTATGAGGGGTGCGGTGTTGAAGGTCAGGGTCTTGTTATCAGTTATTATAATAACCTCTTCGTAGGGTCGATACATATCTTTAACAACCCTCAAAGTATGCTTGCCGCTGGCAAGATCTCCACTCTTTAAGGGTGCTGTGCCTGCGTACACGTTGTCTATATATATATGCGCACCGCTCAAAAGAGAGGTCGCCCCAATCTCTATCCAGCCGTACGCGGGCTTGAGCGTGATGCTCTTAGATACTTTGCTATCGGTAATAGTGAGCGAGCCTCGCTCATCGTGGTACATATCTGCCGAGACCCTGTAGTCGTATGTACCCTTGTTTAGTGCTATAATTACAGTACCATCCCTTTGAGCAGAATAGGGGGTGTCGTTGATATACACAGTAGCATTGGCAGGCTCTACGCTAAATTCGATAATCTGAGGCAGCGATGCCTTCGTGGATAGCCCGATGTCAAAGTCGAGATTGTTGCTCGTAACCTCGATATCTTGCTCCTTGACCTCTGTGCCGTACTTAATCTTTAAGGTGTGTCGACCTGGTTGTATATCCTTGACAATTAGCGTGTAGCGGTCGTTGGTATGACCCTTGTATTCGTTGTCGATATATACTTCGGCCTCAGCGACGTTGCTCTTTACAAAGATAGGGTAGGCAATATTCAACTCCGCCGATAGACGATACTCCTTGTCGCCCTCAAGGTTTAGCGACACCTCGTTCGAGTCGCCATACTTGTCGTGGTGAAGATAGAAACGTGTTGGTTGCTTGGCGGTTAACTCGATAATAAGACCATTGCCCTCTGCGGCTACTATCTGCTTCATAACCACCACGCTACCACCGATAGGCTGCACCACAATGCCATCTATCTCCTCGCGTGTCATACGGTTGACGTGCATCTTGATACGCGCACAG
>JAGCKG010000075.1 GCA_017647625.1 Alistipes sp.
CAGTTTTCAGTTTTCAGTTTTCAGTTTGTAAAAAGGCGTGCCTTTTTGAAAGAGAAATTTTCCCCTTTGGTCCGCTTTAGGACGCTTTGGTCCCCTTGGTATTAGGCGCAGAAATCACACCTTCGCGCGAAGCGCTCCTTACTTTTGAGGCAAAACTACGTAATGCCTCGACTTTGCTACGGCTTGGTAGAACAAGTAAACTTGCTCTACTCTCGCCTTAATCGCAAAGTTCACTTTTCAGTTTAATATGCGTCGCAGACACCTTACTTTTCAGTTTTCACCTTTCAGTTTTCACTTTGTATGTTATCTTACCACAATCTCATCTACAAACAAGAAGCCTGTGTACTTACTGCGGTGTGCCTTATAGCGGATATAGCGGGTGTCGACACTGCCCTCCCAGCCGAAACTCTTGAACGAAGGTAGTTCGTCGAGGACAACTTCGTGTTCTATCTCGGCAATAACCTCCCACTCCTCGCCATCGTCCGAGATGCCAATCTCAACCAAGCAAGGCATAAAGACTCCTGGACCGCAAATCTGCATAAAGTCTGCCGAGATGCTCTCGATATGTGTTGTCTCCTCCATATCGATAACCACATCTACGCCACCGCGACCCAAGAAGCCCTGCCAACGCATATCGGCATAGGTCCAAGTGCCACGAAGACCATCCGTAAGCGTAGCATCGCCCGCAGCAGCATATTTAGGACCATAGTAGCGCGATGGGTAGAGATACTCCACACGCTTGCCAATAGCCAAATGCTCAACTGGCTCCAACGACTCGGGGCGGTTGCCAATCTCATTCTTCAAGTCGAAAGGCTTATATCCCATCTCCAACATCCTATCCACAATCTTTACGGCACGCTGGCGGAAGTCGGTAAAGTCTCTTCGTTGTGGGTTGCTCCAGCCAATCTCGGCAATGGCAATGGCGCGTGGCCAAAGCATATGCTCGTAGTGGTCATCGGTAACGATAAACTCTGCCCATAGGTTAGCCTGTACACCCATAATATATTGTGCTACAGCACTATCCATAGTCGTAGGTGCTGGATCGTAGGAGTAGACCTTCTCCAATGGCAGATATCCACCGATGCTCTCGGGTTGAGAGTATGGGGCATCCTGTGGTGCGTCGATATAGCAGTAGCCGTGAGGCGACATCACGACCTTATGTCCTGTGGCAGCGGCAGCCAAGCCTCCCTCCTCGCCTCGCCACGACATAACAGTAGCATTAGGGGCAAGACCGCCCTCAAGAATCTCATCCCAGCCGATAATCTGGCGACCACGAGCATTGAGGTATTTCTCGATGCGCTGTATCATATAACTCTGCAACTCATCGACACTCTCCAAGCCCTCCTCCTGCATTCTGCGCTTGCAGTCGTCGCACTCCTTCCAGCTACCCTTGCCAGCCTCGTCGCCACCGATATGGATATACTCCGAAGGGAAGATCTCGATAATCTCATCGAGGATAGCCTGCATCATCTCGAACGTAGCCTCCTTGCCAATGCATAGGTCGCCCTGACGCTCGGGCTTATGGCTACAGCCCAACTCGGGGTAGACGGCAATGACCTCGTCGGAGTGTCCGGGCATCTCAATCTCGGGGATGATGGTGATATATCTGTCTGAAGCATAGGCTACTAACTCCTTGGCATCAGCCTTTGTCAGGTAGCCACCATATGCGCCCTCGGTGCCTTGCTCCACGAAGTTTCTATCGCCATTCCACCACTCCTTCCAAGTATGTGGTATACGCCACGCAGCGTAGGTAGTAAGGCGTGGATAACTCTCAACCTCGATACGCCAGCCCGCAGCATCGGTGAGGTGCAGGTGCAGGCGATTCATCTTCATCTGCGCCATCATATCTATCTGGCGCATAAGGAACTCCTTTGTGCGGAAGTGGCGCGATATATCCACCAAGATACCTCGGTACTCGAAGCGCGGAGCATCGCATAGATGACCTGTGGTGAGGGTGGTGCTATGTGTGATTAACTCGCGAAGGCTCTGCAAACCGTAGTATAGACCGTTGGCTGTTGTAGCCTTGATATCGACACCCTTGGTCGTAATATCGAGGGTATAGCCCTCTGCGAAACTTGTAAACGCAGATACCTCGGCAATGTCGGTCTCGGCAACGATAGCGAGGTTGAGGTAGCCACGCTTGGCTGGGCGTTTTACCACCTTAACACTCACGCCCAACTCCTCTGTGGCGTGGATAAGGCGTGCGCGCTCGGCTGTGGGGGCATCGATATAGAGCGACAGACCCTCCGAGATGTCGAGACTCGCATTGCCCCAATTAGCGATATTGGGTGCTGGGGTGATTATGCCATCCTGCGCATTGCAAACACCTAAACCTATAACGAGTGTTAGCAACGCGAGGAGCGAACACTTTACTCTCTTCATATGATATGGTTGTTAGTTTAAAAAGGGGCGTGCCAACATTGTGCTGGACACGCCCCATATTATCTATCGTTGAGTCCCGCGATTAGATGTGGAAACTCTTGATAACCTTAACACGTACAAGGTCGCTTGCGACAGTCAAAGGCTCAACCTCGTGGTATGTAACCTCTGCACCGCGTGGTGCGCCTACAGCCTCGCTCCATACGCACTCCATTGTAGGTTCGCTCTGTGGTGCTACAACGAGTGACTTAGCAGCTGACTGTGGGAGAGAGTTGTTGTACTCCTCAACATATGCGCGAAGCTCCTCGATATCGTTAACGCCACTTGGTGTTACGCCCAAGCGTGCAACCTTACCCTCGGCACCGTTAGCATCCTGTGCGTATGCAAGTACTGTGCGCTCTACGTCCCACTCTGCGATGTAGAAGTAGAAAGGAGCTGCAAGGCTCTTAACCTCATCCCAGTAACCGCGGAATGATGCGATGATATTCTGGTCAGAGAGATCCTTAACATCGTTGTATGCATCTGTTGTAGTAGACATAAAGAGTGCTGATGCGCCCACGATGTCGTTGCACTTTACAGCAACAATAGGGCGACCCTCGGTCTGTGTAGCATTGCCGAAGATAGTACCATTCTCCTCATCGCCGCTATATACGCCAAGTAGCTCGATAGTTGGGTCTACGCTACCTACAGAAGTTGTGGTTGCGATAACATCGCTATAGTAGCACTTTGCAAATGTACCTGTCTTAACATCGATAGCAAGAACGTAGCCGATATATGAAGTCTCAGGAACAAGGTTTGCGATGTAGTACTTACCGCTACCATTGCGGAAGAAGCTTGAACACTTGGTCTCCAATGCCTCCTGGTATGTTAGACAAGGGCTCTGGCTCTCCATACACATCTGCATCTGCTGTGACAAGAAGCTTGCATATGCGTTAAGTGTGCTCTGTGGGTCGAAGCCCTCAGCAAGAGCGACGCCTGGCATATAGTAGATTGTAGGGTCGCTTGCGATAATCTCGAAGTTGAAGTCGTATGGACCAACCTCTGAACCGTTGAACTGGAATTCTGCCTTTGTAGGGTCACCGTGCTCTGGGGTCTTGAACGATACATATACAGGTGCTGATGTGATAGTACCTGGGTTAGAGTCGTATGTGCCGTTCTCCTCGTCGATAACAGTGCCATATGTTGGGTTAGGCTCGAAACTGAATACTACGATGAAGTACTCGGTCTCGGCAAGATTCAACTCGTACTTATTCTCGCCAGTGAGGTCTACGATGCCCTTAACAGGGTCGAGGTGCTTAAGCTCGGTGTAGTTCTCCCAGTAGTAGATATACTCTGTTACGGCTGCATTTGCAATGTCGATAGGCTTCATATTCTTCTTTCTGCTATCGATAAAGCTAATGTAGTAGTAGTAATCTGCGTTAAGGTCAGATGGGGTAATCTTAATCTCTGCAGAGTAGTGGTCTATGTTGAATACGTCAACATCGAATGAGAGGTTGTTCTCGGCAACATCGCCAGAGTTGTAACGTACCTCCTTGGTAGTTGTAGATGTGAGGTATGCAGCACCATTAGAGTAGCTTACAGCACCTGCCAAGGCAACATACTTAGTCTTTGCCTGGAGACCAGAGTCGTTGAGGGTGCGAAGACCTGTGTGGAATAGCTTGATGCCAATCTCCTCCTCTGTAAGACCCTGACCCTTAAGTGTCTCAACCTCGGTAGTTAGGTAGTTCTGGAAGAACTGTTGCTGTGTCCAGCCATACTCGCCATCAGCACTTGTATACTGCTGATACTCGGCTACTGGCACGTTGATAAGGTGCCAAAGCTGTGTAGCGTCAGATGGAGTAACCTTCAATGATACGCTTGTGAGGTATACGCTATATGTAATGTCGAATGTGCAAGCTGCTACCTCTGGCTCTGCAGTCTTGAAACGCTTCTTGGTGATATCTGTAGTTGCCACGTAGTTGTTTGCAGAGTCAACAGCGAATACCAAAACGTAGTAGTTTGTAGCATATGCCAAGTTTGTAACCTTTGCATTCTCCACTACACCCTTCTTAACCTTACCTGCGAGGTAGTCGCCAAATGTTGTGTTTGCCTGTGTGGCATACTCTGTGACCTCTGCGTAGAGCTTCTCTACGATCTCTGTATCAGTCTCACACTCCTCGACAGAAGCAGCATCGTATACGAATACGAGATACTCGGCATTCTCGTCAGATGGAGTTACGGAGAAGGTTACATCTGACAATGTAGCCTCAACATCTGAGATTGTGAAGGTAACATCTACAGGAGTAGCTGGCTTCTTGCCCTCATTGTCAACCTCATCGTTGTTACACGCAACAAATGATACTGCAAAGAGCATCATCGCCGCCATAAGCAAGTTGAATTTTTTCATAGATTTAGATTATTTAGTTAATTAGTTGTATATCAATATGTTTACTTCAATTGAGTGGGTATCTGTTACACCCGTTCGGTACAAATACCAACTCCCCGATACAAAAATAAGATTTTTTATTGGAGTGACAAAATTTTGGTGCAAGTTTTAGGTGGGTATACCTATATATATAATAAAAGCAGCACCCCAGAGGAGTGCTGCTTCCTATTTAAGACGTTACCTATTAGTTGATAGGGTTAGTTGTTAGGTAGTCGTTGATAATAACGCTGTGGTTAGTGTACTCCTTGTAGTAGTTAACACCTTCAACTGGTGCATTGCCACCCCAGTAGTTGCCTGAGAGGTCAATATCAGTGTAGTATACACTTGCACAAACATCGTTACCCAACTGACGACCCTCAGCTGTGATAGTGTTGCCTACGAAAGCATTGCCACTAATAGTTGCCTCATAGCCAATCATCAAACCTCCAGTTGCACGCTTTGATGTTGCGTGTGTAGTAGTAACATTGTTGCCACTGAAAAGGTTGTTTGTAATGGTATGATTCTCAGTGAATCCCATATATAGTGTTGCAGCATTACCACTAGAAGATACTGTATTATTCAAGAACTTATTGCCATTGATTGTGGCACCAGTACCACATACATAGTATGCTACTGCGGTATTATTACAAGTATTACCCTCGAATACACAGTTCTCAATAACCTGTGGGTAATCATTGCTGTTGGTATCAAAATTCAATGTAACAACCATATTGCAAGTGTTGTTCTTAAATGTACAGTCCTTAATTGTGCTCTTGCCCAAAAGACGGAAAAGACCCTGCTCCTGAGTGTGCTGACCATTCTGTGCTGTAACATTTTCAGCGTTGAACTCTACACCTACTGTGCGAACAATTGCGCCAGACTTGATACCGTCGAATGTGATGTTCTTGATAGCTGCCTTACCACCAGTGATATCAAATAAAGCGTAAGTATTTGTTGCATCCTCAGCCATTGTGATAGTCTTGCCATTACCGTCAAGAGTGAAGTTTGCATTTGAGATAGCTATAGACTTAGTCATTGCGATATTGGCGACAAGGACATACTCACCACCAGCCTTGATAGCAGCCTCAAGCTCCTCAGCTGTTGAAACAATCTCACCAGCCTCAGTATAAATAGCATTGGTCATACCGTAGCGGATAGGAGTCTCGTTCTTACCGATGAATGTGTTAGTACCATTGAAGATGTCGAAGTTGAGAAGTGTCTTCTGAGCCTCAGCCTTCTCCTCAGTACCAAAGTCAGCAACAGTGTAGTTGTGTACCCAGAATGCATAGCTACCACCCTTCAATGTAGAGTTCTTGATAGTTACATTGTTCATATCGTAACCGCTGTTGAATACACGAACAGCAACGTAGTTAGACTCCAAAGTAGAGTTCTCAACATTCAAAGTAACCTCGCCCCAGTTGTTAAGGTGAGCAACAAAGCCCATATCTGAGCCACCCAAGTTCTTTGCAGTAACACCATTAAGGTTAACTACACCACCACCAGTGATGTCAAAGATTGTAGTCATAGCGCTCCAACCTAAGTTGTCACCTACGTGCTCTGTAGTAATAGTACCGTTCTTTACAGTAAGGTTACCCTTAACCAAGAACAAATCCTGTGGGTTAGTTGTACCTGATGTCTTACCAGAAATAGTCTTACCATTAAGGTCAAGAACAATTTCCTTATCCTTGATAACTACTGTCTTTGTCAATTCAACATCGCGAATAAGAGAAATCTTATCTCCATTCTTAGCAAACTCAACGGCTTCTGCGATTGTCTGGAATCCATAGTAGTAATCAGAGCCAGGGTATGTAATAACAGCATACGTAACTACAACACCCTCAACACTTCCGTTAATTGTAACAACGCCGTCTTCTGCTCCATTTCTACCTGCCGTAGAGTCAGAACCCTCTGTTACGTTAATTGTAGAATTTGTCGCAATGATCTTACCACCTACTGCATTCTTGTTAAGACAGAGTGCAGCATACGACTCACCTTCAGTTGTATCATTGTCGTTGCAATTAACTGTCGAACCATCTACTGTTACATTAGCTCCTGCAGATGCAACGTTTACAGTACAGAGACCATTAAGTGTAGAATTCTTAATAGCTACAACCGCACCAGGTGCAGAGCCAGCTACGTTTACAGTATAATTAGCAGCTGTAGCAGTAACATTCTCAATAGTTACCTTCTTTGAATTCTGGATAACGTTAATAGCACGCTCGCCAGAAGCAACGATATTAAGATTCTTGATGGTTACGTCATTTGCACCACTTACGTTGATAGCACGACCAGCTGAAGATGTAAGGGTCTTGCCATTACCATTGATAACAACAGGGTTAGTTGCCGAAATCTCAAGAATCTTGTCGCTTGTAACATCCTGTAGCAATGTTACCTCGCCACCGTTAGCAAGAACATAATCAAGCTGTGAAGTAGTCTCACCAGAAGCAACATTACCCTCAATCTTAACACCCTCATTTACGACAGCAGTACCATCAACGATAGTCGCATCCTGATTTGTTGAGTCATTAGTAATCGTTGCCTCCTCGATGATAACGCCACCATTTTCGTTCTTGTTCTCTACGAATGGAGCAGTACTCTCTGATGTCATAACAATGTTACCTGCACCAGCGAATGTTAGAGTATTACCCACAGCAACAGTTACAAGAGCCTTGTCGCTGGTGTTCTTTACAGTGATAGTGTAGCCGTTAAGGTCGATAGTGGTCTTCTTTGGCTCGTTCTCTGTGTTACGACGGTATGCCCTAGTAGCTACATCTGCGTCGGTAACAGTTACGTCGTTGCCAAGGATAAAGTTGCCACCTGCATTCATCTGTGCAATAAGCTGTGCGCCAGAAGAGATATATGTGTAAGTCTCTTTCTCCTCAAGTGTACCATTAATAGTGATGCTTACGTTGCCACCCTCTGTAAGAACATCACCCACGATAGAGGTTACCTTGTTGCGCTCTACTGGAATCTGAGTGTTGAAGTTGGTAGCCTTGATAGTGTTAGCACCCTGCTTTACGTCAAGAGAGAACTGAACAGTGCCATCTGCTGGAACAAAGATGTAGTCTGTGAATACTGTAAGCTGCTCGCCATTAGCACCCTCGTAAGTGTCTACATCAACATAGTTGAATCTGTGAGTCTTGCCTTTAGTCTCGCCCTTAGCAGCACCTGCCACAGCGTCGAACTCTGTGTACATCTCTGAAGTTGTGTACTCTGCAACAGCGTTGTCTGGCACGATACCGAACTTGCGAACGTCCTTAATGTCAGTTGCTACAACACGCACCTTTGCAAATGGACGTGTAAGAGTCATACTAAGGTCATCTGGATTCTCACCGAACTTTATTGACTTTGTATCTGTCCAAGCATCACGAGCCTCGGTGTTTGGAGTCCAATCTTTGAAAGTGATGTTTGACAACGCTGAAACACCCTCCTGAGCATTCGCAAGGACATTGTAATAGAGGTCGTCCTGTCCCACCTTAACAAGGTCAGCCCAAACAGTAAACTGATAGTCGCGACCTGGAGCAAGACGTACTGGGAATACTACACTTGTAGTCTCAGCAGTCTGAACATCACGAACAACGTGGCCATTGTGCGAAATCTCAAGAATGTAACGAACCTTGTAACCATTAAGGTTGTTAAGGTTGAAACCCTGTGCGCTATCAGTACGGGTCTCATCTGGAAGCGATACAGTGATGTTTACATCCTGCTCGCCGCCAACTACCACGCCAAAGCCCTCTGGGTCGTTCTGACAAGATACTACGCCAAGTACCAATGCCAAAAGCATAAATAGTTTTTTCATAGTGTAAATTTATTAGTTAATTATTTGTATATCAGTGTGTTTGTGCGCAAAATGTGGGTCTCTGTTAAATTCGTATCTAACAAAGCCCGACAAATCAGTACAAATATAGCGTTTTATATCCTAATTTGCAAGCAAATAGCAGAAAATTGAACGGAAAAATATAGGGGAGTAAAAGGGGCAGAAAGCGGACCAAAATAATTAGTAATTAGTAGAGAGTAATTAGTAATGGTTAAAAGTCTGCGACTTTTTACGAACTGAAAACTGAAAAGTGAAAACTGAAAAGTAAGGTGTCTGCGACGCATATTAAACTGAAAAGTGAAATACCCCTTTCTGCCCTTCTTGCAAGTAAAGCGGAGTAAAGGGGTAGTTTTCTGCGCCTAATACCAAAGGGACCAAAGAGTCCTAAAGCGGAGTAAAATAATTAGTAATTAGTAGAGAGTAATTAGTAACAGTTAAAAGGCTGTGCCTTTTTGCGCAGAAGATGGGGATGCTGGGGAGTATGGGTAGAGTGGGTATTATGGGTGCGCGAGCATCATTAAACTCCAATGCAATGCAAAGCGCAGAATAGCGACAACGCGGACTAACGCACGACCTCATCCCCACTATC
>JAGCKG010000076.1 GCA_017647625.1 Alistipes sp.
ATAGACATTTTTAACTTATGAATAAGGGTAAAATTTTATTGATATGCTTGGCGGGTTTGTTCGCAGCATCTTGTGCTAAGGACAACGTTGATCAGCCTGTAGTTAACGCTCCAGAGGCTGCTATCGCCAAGAAGTTCGTGAATACCTCTTCAGATGCCGTTGCAGGAAAGCTCCTTCTTTATGTTGACAAGGAGTATGTGTCTCAGTTTGAGGCTGCAAATGGCTCTATCTGCACAGGTGTGAGCGCAATTGATGCTGTTGCCGAGCAGATTGGTGCTACAGGTATCCATCAGTTGTTTAATATGAAGGTCAATGCTGAGCAGAAGCGTGAGCTTGGTATGGATCGTTGGTTCACTATCCAGTTCTCTGAGGATGTAAACGTTGACGACGCTGCTAAGGCTTTGGCTGCATCGGATGTTGTACGTCGTGTAGAGTTCACAAAGGTTTGCAAGGCTCCTAACGTTGACGAGCCTAAGGTTGTTGATGTTAACCAGTTTGCGACAACTCGCGCTGGTGAGTATCCTAACGATGCACAGTTTGCTGCTCAGTGGCCATTGCTTAACAAGGGTAATGCATTTGAGCCTGCAAATCCTAATGTAGGTTACACTTACGATGATTACACTAAGGAGGGCTTTATCCACCCTTACATCATCGCTGGTTCTGATATCAACGTCGTTCCTGCTTGGGAGTTGACCAAGGGTAGCAGCAATGTTATCGTAGCAGTTATCGACCAGGGTGTTGACTACAATCACGAGGATTTGGCTGCAAATATGTGGGTTAACGAGGCCGAGGCTAATGGTGAGGCTGGTGTTGATGATGATGGTAACGGTTATGTTGATGACATCCACGGTTACAACTTTATCGACAACCCAGTAAAGGTTGAGGGTCAGCCAAACCCAATTTGGACAGATACTTTCGACAACGCTGCTCACGGTACACACGTTGCTGGTACTATCGCTGCTGTTAGCAACAACGGCATTGGTATCGCTGGTGTAGCAGGTGGTGACGGTAATGGTGGTGTTCGCATTATGTCTTGCCAGATTTTGGGTGGTAAGTATAACACTTCAGATCAGGATGCTGCTGCTCGCGCTATGGAGTACGCTGCTGATATGGGTGCTGTTATCTCTTCAAACTCTTGGGGTAACGATCCAGGTGCTATCACTACTGATAACACTTACAAGGTGGCTATGTCTGCACGCTACGTTGCGTTCAACTACTTTATGAATAAGAAGAACCACCCTGCATTGGATGGTGGTATCATCATCTTTGCTGCTGGTAACGAGTCTGCTCCTATGGCAGGTTACCCAGGTGCTTACAATGAGTATATCTCTGTAACTGCTCTTGGTCCTGATGGTCTTCCAGCACTTTATACTAACTACGGTCCTGGTGCAAACATCGCTGCTCCTGGTGGTGAGTATTTCGTAAACCAGTTTGGTCACGCTAAGGATACAGGTTGTGTTCTTTCAACTCTTCCTAACGATCAGTATGGTTATATGCAGGGTACATCAATGGCTACACCACACGTTTCAGGTGTTGCTGCATTGGCACTATCATATGCTGAGACTCTTGGTAAGACTTACACTACAGATCAGTTTAAGGAGATTCTTCTTACATCTGTTGTAGATCTCAATAAGTACCTTGCTGACGGTTATGGTAAGTACTCTACATCTGGCGAGTTGGTTGCTCTTTCTCCATACCGCAATAAGATGGGTACAGGTGCTATCGATGCTTACCGTGTATTGTCTGCTATGCGTGGTATGATTTGCGTTCCTGCAGTTGCTGGCGAGGAGACTGTTATAAACGTTAAGTCTCTTATCGCTGATGGTAAGACTTCTTTAAAGATTATGGAGGATATTATCATCCCAGATGACGTACGTGAGCGTCTTGGCATCAAGAACGAGACTATCTTTGGCGAGGACCTTATCCTCACTTGTGAGAAGACTGGTACTGGCGTTATCAAGGTATGCTTCGTTGGTGGTGGCGACCAGGTAGGTGGCGGTAACTCAATGGGTGGTATGCGCCTTGAGAAGGAGATCGCTATCATCGTTCGTGGTAGCTATGAGGTTGATCCAGAGGGTAACATCAACGGTACTCAGGGTTGGTTGTAATAGTTGCAATGTAAAGTAATAATTTCTAAAAGTTAAAGAATTATGAAGAATCTTAAGATATGGTCACTTGCTCTTGCACTTCTTGTTGCAATGACAGGTTGTGAGCCTGCAGATGATCAGGAGGGTGCTTCTAAGCAGCCATTCAATCCTATCGCTACAGCACAGCTTGCAGAGAAGCTTGTAGGTGCGTGGGAGATTACTGACTATGCAGGTCAGCCAGCAGAGTTCGATGTATTCATCGAGTTCGCTGCAGATGGTGCTTATGAGCTTTACCAGCGTATGTTCAACCACGACTATGAGAAGCTTGTTGGTACTTATGAGCTTTTGGATGCAGAGCTTACAGGTGTTTACACCTTTGGCACTGAGTCTGTAGATTGGAACAACTCTTACACTGTTAAGATTGCAGAGAACCCTCTTCGCCTTCGTCTTGTTGAGGCTGATGGTACTTACGCAGAGTACAAGGCAGTGGAGTCAGTTCCAGCATACGTTAAGGATCAGGCTGTAGAGGTTGAGCCTACACGTGCTACAGAGTACTTCTTGTAGTAACTTTTTGAAGTTCTATAACAGCGATATAGCTCTTGTTATATAACTTCATACAGCAGAGGCTGTCCAATCTGATGGTTGGACAGCCTTTTTGTTTGTGTTTGTATCTGCGGTAGTCTTTTTTATAGACCTTAGGTGCAGAGCCGATAGGGTTGTGGGTTATTCAACATTTAATGTTGGGTCGTCTCTCTTTTTATTCTGTTTGCGGGCAATTTTTGTCTGCAAACAGAATATTTTTATTATATTCGCAACGTGAAAATATGTTTTTTAAGGAAACCTAATAAACGACCTAATATTTTTTTAGATGATTAAGACCAAATTTTTATTCTTTGCGATCGCCTTGGCACTCGGTGTGGCGTGTGTTCAGGACCCTGAGATGAACTCTGCACCACAGCACGAGCAGACTCCAGAGTCGAAGTTCGTTAACACCTCAGAGAATGCCGTTAGTGGCGAGCTTATCCTCTACGTTGATGAGGATACTGCGCAGTCGTGGTTGAATGCAACCTCCGCAACACGTTCGGGTGATATGGCTCTCGACGAGGTGGCTCAGGAGTTGGGTGCGGTATCTATCGAGCCGTTGTTCAACCTACAGATGAATGCCGATAAGAAGATTGCACGCGGTATGCACCGCTGGTTTGTTGTAGAGTTCGACAAGAACGTAAGCCTCGACCAGGCTGCCGTTAAGTATGCAACTATGCCACAGATTGCGCGTGTGCAGTTCAACTCTATTATCGAGCGTCCACAGGTATCAGCTGTACCTGCGTCTGAGCAGGCTATCACTCGTGCTGAAAGTACACCTTTCAACGACCCAATGTTGCCCAACCAGTGGCACTACAACAATGTCGGTAGTAGCCGTCTCTTCCAGAGTGCGAAGGCTGGCGAGGATATCGGTGCATTTGGTGCTTGGAATTATGTGACAGGTAACAAAGAGGTTATCGTGGCTATCGTAGACGAGGGTGTTAAGTACACACACGTCGATTTGGCAGACAATATGTGGACTAATGATGCCGAGTTGAATGGAGCTGAGGGTGTTGATGACGATGATAATGGATATATTGATGATATCTATGGTATCAATGCTGTGAAGAATACTGCCGAAATCTCTTGGGCGAAGTCGGGCGACACAGGTCACGGAACACACGTTGCGGGTACTGTGGCTGCGGTAAACAACAACGGTATCGGTGTATGCGGTGTTGCAGGTGGTTCGGGTAATGGTAATGGTGCTCGCATTATGTCGGTACAGATTTTCGATGGCAATAACGAGACAAATCTTATCCACTCATCTCGCGGTATCGACTATGCTACAGATATGGGTGCTTGCATCCTTCAATGTTCTTGGGGTTACCCTTCGAAAACTCCAATCTCTGACTCGGTGTATGAGCAACGCTACTCTTTGGAGTGTACAGCTATTCGTCGCTTTGTTGAGGAGGCTGGTTGTGTGGGTCTTGATGGTGGTGTAGCAATCTTTGCTGCGGGTAACGATGGTAAGGACTTCTCTGACTATCCAGGTGCATTTAACGAGATTTTGTCGGTAACGTCATACTCGCCAGATGGTCTTCCAACGACATACACCAACTACGGTCCTGGTTGTAATGTAGCGGCTCCTGGTGGTGAGTACACATTTGTTCAGGGTTACTGCTCTCACGATAGCGATGTGTTGTCTACATTGCCAAGAGAGACTGTTGATCCTCAAACAGGCAAGTTGTATGGTAAGGACTACGGCTATATGCAGGGTACATCTATGGCGTGTCCTCACGTTTCGGGTGTTGCGGCATTGGTTGTATCGTATGCTATAGAGAATGGTATCAAGCTTACAAACGAGCGACTATACGAGATTCTCACAAGCTCTGTTCGTGATATCGACGGTAGCCTTACTGGTACAAAGGTCGCTTACAACTACGAAGGTCAGTCTTTCAACTTCAATATAGGTAAGCACAATGGCAAGATGGGTACTGGTAAGCTCGATGCGTTACTTGCTGTGATGAATCTTCGTGGTGTAAGTTGTATCCCAGTTGTTGTTAACGAGGACACTGAAATAGACCTCAACAAGTATATGGGTAGTGGCGATTTGCACATCACTGCACTCAAGGACTATAAGATTGATGCTACTACCGAGGAGCGTCTTGGCATTACTATCGATTACCTAAAGCCAAAGGATAACCCTGTAGGTAAATTCTATATCTTCTGCGAGAATACAGGTATTGGTGTTGTCACCTTCAGTTATATCGCTGGTGGCACCGAGGTTGGTGGTGGCTCTGTGATGGGTGGTAAACTTATCGAGAAGGAGTTTGTTATCATCTCTCGCGAGAATAACAACAATGGTGGTTGGTTGTAGAATCTATAAAAAGTTTGAGGATATGAAGATTTTTAAGATATGTACAATTGTCTTGTCGTTCTTTATGTTAATGACAGCGTGTGGTAAAGACGACAAGGGAGGTTCTACTCCAGTTGTAGAGAATGAGTTGGGCGATATTGAGTTTGAGTGGAAATTGGTGTCGGTAAATGGTGTTGAGCCAGAGTTTACGGTATATCTCAGTTTTGCTGGAGGTATGTTTAATATCTATCAGCAGATCTATACCTTGGATTACGTTTTATATGAGGGTGATTATGACGTAGATGGCAATATCTTGTCAGGAATATACTATGATGGTGAGATTTGGAAGTGTGACTACGAGGGCGAGTTGTCGGAGGATGGCTCTACACTGACTCTTGTAAGTTGCGAGACTAACCCTATTACTAACGTGTATACTTTGTGCGATATCCCTGCAGAGGTAATCGAGGAGGCTACAACACGCACAGCGGTAGAGATTGACTACCACCTATAATGGACGTACAGATTGGGCAAAATTAAATTATTAACGTTATGAATAATACTAAAGTTCTACTCATTGCTTTGGCATCTATTATCGCTACTGCGTGTGTCAGCGACGATGTCAACCACAATCAGGATGGTGCTGATGTGGCAAAAATGAAGTTTGTAAACAGCGCAGAGAGGGCAAATAATGGCGAGCTTATCCTCTTTGTGGATGATGCTACTGCTGCACAGCTTGAGGCATCGACAGATGCTACACGCTCTGGTGCTACCGCTCTCGATGCTGCCATCGCGGAGATTGGTGCTACGGAGGTTAGACCAGTCTTTAATATGCTTGTAAATGCTGAACTTAAGCGCGAACTTGATATGCACCGCTGGTATGTTGTTACGTTCCCAGAGGATGTAAACCTTGAAGTTGCAGCTAAGACTCTTGCAGAGGTTAAGGAGGTTGAGCGCGTGCAGTTCAGCGTTCCTGTTAAGACTCCTAAGTTCAACCCTGTTGGTGTCGATCCATCTGCTATTGCTTCAACACGCTCGGAGTCGTTGCCATTTGACGACCCTATGCTTGGTTCGCAGTGGCACTACCACAACGACGGTACTGTGAGATTCCCAAATGCTAAGGCTGGTGCAGATATCAACCTATTCTCAGCGTGGGAGCACACTGCAGGTCGCCCAGAGGTTGTCGTTGCGGTTGTAGATGAGGGTGTATGCTATACTCACGAGGATTTGAAGGCAAGCTTCCTTGTTAACGAGGCTGAGTTGAACGGTACAGAGGGCGTTGATGACGATGGCAACGGTTACAAGGATGATATCTATGGTTACAATTTCAAGGATAAGAGCCGTGTAACCTGGACTCGTTCAAAGGACTCTGGTCACGGTACTCACGTTGCAGGTACTATTGCTGCTGTTAACAACAATGGCGTTGGTTGCTGTGGTGTTGCTGGTGGCTCTGGTAAGGGCGATGGTGTTCGCATTATCTCTTGTCAGATTATGTCTAATGGTGAGGCTGCGGGTGCTGCTGATACTGCTGCTGCTATCGAGTATGCAGGAGATCGTGGTGCTTGCGTTTTGCAGAACTCTTGGGGCTTTGGTTCGGGTGATATTTCTAATGACTCGCACTTCGAGACTGGCGCGAATACCGCTGCTGAGTTGGTTGCGATAAACTACTTCAAGAAACTAAAGAACAACCCAGCGTTGGATGGTGGTATTGTAATCTTTGCTGCGGGTAACGATGGTGCGTCTGTAGCTGTATATCCAGGTGCATATAATAATCTTATCGCTGTAACGGCTATTGCTCCAGATGGTCTTCCAACATACTACACTTGCTACGACCGTGGTTGTAATGTAGCTGCTCCTGGTGGTGAGTATACTGCTACTTGGGACACTCCAGGTTGTGTATTGTCAACATTGCCTACAAATATTGAGGCTTCAGGTTATGGTCTTTCACAGGGTACATCTATGGCGTGTCCTCACGTCTCTGGTATCGCTGCATTGGCTATCTCATACGCTATGGACAACGGTATTACATTGACCCTACCAGAGTTGAAGGATATTGTAGTGTCATCGGTAAACAGTCTAAGTCAGTTTATGGATGATGATATGAAGTCGAAGCCTATGCCAGGTGGTGGTACTCTTAACCTCGCAAAGTATAAGAATAAGATGGGTACAGGTCTTATCGATGCATTTCAGGCGTTGATGGCTGTGCGTGATACAAAGTGTATTCCTCTTCCTGTTGGTGAGACCGTTTATCTTGATATCAGCAAGTATATCGGTGATGGTGAGTCTACTATCAAGATGCTTGAGCCAGAGATTAGCCAGGAGGCAATCGATGCTCTTGGTATCGAGGATCTTGCCTTTATAAGCAGTAAGTTGAAGTTGACTTGTACAAAGCCAGGTACCGCACTTGTGACCTTGAAGTATATTGCTGGTGGTACAGCTGTTGGTAGCGGTATGATTACTGGCGGTATGGCTGCCGAGCAGGAGTTTGCGTTCGTTGCTCGTACAGGTATCAGCATTGATGAGGGTACAAATTCTCCTATCACTCCTGGTGGTTGGTTGTAGTAGATGTTTAATATTTAAATAGAGATAAATACTATGAAAAGTTTGAAGATATGGTCACTTGTAGCACTCTTGGCTATGGCATTGGTCGGTTGTGGCAAGGATTCAGACGATAATGGTGACAAAAAGCCTATTGTGCAGACAAGTATCGTAGGCAAGTGGCATCTTGCATCTTGGTGTGGCGAGACTCCAGAGTTCGATGTATATGTTGAGTTCACTGCAGATGGTAAGTTTGATATCTATCAGCAGACTTGGAGTTTCACTTATGAGCATTTCTCTGGTACATATAGTGTCAACAACGGCATCCTATCGGGTGTATATAGCAATGGTGCTAATTGGACCGCAAGCTATCGCCACGAGGTTGCTAACTCTAAGCTAACACTCAAGAATAAGGTTGACCTCAACGAGATTAGCATCTACGATGCGTGTGTTATCCCTGCGGATATTATTGAGGAGGCTCTCTCTGCAACTCGTTCGGAGGATGTAGTACCATTCCTATAGCGAGAGTACTAACACACAAGTAGTTCTGTTTTAGGGGATTTGGTGGGTTTGGATAACAAAACACTAAATCCCCTAAATAGCAAATAGTTTGCAACTAAACCTGAAGGTTACTTATGAAGAGAATAATAGTGCTGTTTTCAATCGTTGTGGCATCCATAGGTAGTGCTATGGCGGAGGAGGTATCCTCGGCAGTGGCATTGCGTGTTGCATCGCAGATATTTGGTGATACAACACGAAGTACATCTCTCGCGGTGGCGTGGGATAGCACCGATGTGGTGGTTACACGCGCGGAGGAGACCCCAACATTCTATGTCGTAGCACCAAGCGCGGGCAGAGGCTTTGTCATCGTTGCTGGTGACGATGCTGTATCGCCTATATTGGGCTACTCAACGACATATGCAATGGCATCTGCGGAGCATCTACCTACCAACTTTGTAGGTTGGCTAACCTATATAGATAGCGTTGTGCGCTATGTTCGCGAGAGTGGTGCGAAGGCATCAGATGCCGTAGTGCGACTATGGAGCGAGGGGTATAAGCCTGTAGGTGCTACGATGCTTAACACCGCACGTTGGAGTCAGCTACCGCCATACAACAACCACTGTCCTATGGATGGCGATGCGCACTCGCTTACGGGTTGTACGCAGACGGCAATGGCGATTATTATGCACCATCACCGTTGGCCCGAAAGAGCCAAGGGTGTGACGGAGGCATATACCACTATGGGTGGTATGTATGTGCCTTCGCGTGATCTCAACCACGCATACGACTGGGATAGTATGCTCGAAACGTATGTTGAGGGCGAGTATAGCGATAAGGAGGCAGATGCTGTAGCGGTGCTTATGGCAGACCTTGGCTACGCCTTCAAGGCGGAGTATACAGCACTCGATACTGGTGCTTTCCCAGATATGTTGGCGTTGTATGAGAAGTTTGGCTATAGCCCTGCATCGAATAGAGTTATGCGTCGCGATCACTCTGACGAATACTGGGTGTCGATACTACGCAAAGAAATAGAGTCCTCGCGCCCCATCTTCTACGCGGGATATACTGCTGAGGGTAGTGGTCACGCCTTTGTTATCGATGGCGTGGATGATAACAACTATTTCCACGTCAACTGGGGTTGGGGTGGCTTGTGCGACGGCTTCTTTATGATAGATAGCCTCACGCTCGATCAGTATCTCTTCGATACGCAGCATTGGGCGGTGTTGGGTATGCACCCTATGCGTGATGGCGAGGTAGACAACTGGTTGTCGTTGGTTTCTACCGGTCTTACGATCTCTACAGCGACTGTTGAGCGTGGTGTGCCATTCGAGATCAACCCTATTGTAGTGGCAAACTACTCGCAACTCCATTTTTCGGGCGATGTGCGTGTTGGTGTATGCAGTGCTTCGGGCGAACTAAAGTCGTGGGCATCGAAGGCACAGCGCGTGGACCTGCCATCGATGTATGGTGCAAGTTGTAAGAGTATGAGTGGTGTTATAACGGAGGAGATTGTGGTAGGCGACAGGCTTGTGGTACTCTATCGTAGCGATAGTAGCGAGAAGTGGTTTAAGATACAACCATATAACGAGAGTGCTTGTGCGGAGGTAGTGATAAAGTATGCTCCGATAGGCGACACTACTTCGATGTCGTTTGATAAGGCTACGGGCTTGCTTGTGGTTGACTATGATGACGATGTCAAGTCGGCACTCTATATGCTCAACGAGTTTATAGAGACTGGCGTTACCATAACCAAGGGTCTTATGAGGGTTGATACCAACCAGTTACAGCGCGATGCTACATATACCATATATCTTGAGCGTCGTGGTGTAGAGTCCAAGAGTATAATGTTCACACTAAAGGGTTTGTAGTCTATGAGAAGGTTTTTATCGATTTTGTCCGCGCTCTTTATCTTTGTTGGGTGTCAGGAGGCATCAGTTGAGGTAAAGCCAGAGTTGGTGGTGGATAGTAGTGAGTATAGACTCGACTATAGAGCGCAGGAGGTGGCGATTCCCCTCCGAACAAACCAAACGCTCGAGGTGGAGGTTGTAGCGAACTGGATACACCACTCTATTGCCGATAGTGGCGATTGTGTAGAGTTGTTCATCTCGGAGAATGTAGGCACAGAGACACGCTCGGCAGAGGTTGTTATCAAGGCGGGCGACCTTAGCCATACAGTAACCATATATCAGGGCATCAAGCCAGAGACAATGCAACTTACCATAGGTCACACATCCTTGTCTCTCGACTCGCCAACGTGGGGCGGTAGTGATATCCGAGGTGTTGTAGATTGGGGTGATGGCACTACGGAGGAGTATAGCGAGGGTATCTCGCACGACTATGCCGATGGCGAACTTCATTGCGCCCAGTTTACAATGGAGGGTGCGACATCGTTTCGTATAGAGCGCGTAGGAGAGATAGAGAGTGTTACGATCTCTTTATAGTAGTATAGGCAGTCCAAATGGACTAACCTTCATCGGCGGTGAATATTATTTCACCGCCGATTTTGTTGATATACATTGCATTTGGTTGTTGCGTTGTGAAACGACTTTTTGTGCAAAATGGTTTAAGCGTTGATTTTTGCCCTTTTGCGTGTAGTCTTCTATGTAGTATAAATTAAGTATAATTAAGATATAATATGCTAAATTATTTTGTGGTCTAAAAAATTAGACCTATATTTGCATAGACAAAACAAATACTACTATGCCTACAATTTTTGAAATTTTCGGACTGCGTTTCTTTTTCTACTCTGACGAGCACCTGCCGATTCACGTTCATATTGAGTATGGAGGTAACGATGCAAAGGTTGAGATTGCGACTCGCAAGGTTGTTCAAAATCGAGGATTGAAGCCACGAGAGTTGAAAAAAGCAACACAGTTGATTGAGATGTACGAGCAGGAGATTATCAAGGCTTGGCACGATTATTTTGACAAAGAGTAAAACACCGTTTAACTATGGAGAAGATTATTAAAATTTCGTTTTGCGGTAACGATATATGTGTCGTTACCGACAGTGGGAAGGAGTACCGCAAGGCGTTAGAGTTCTTCCCCACCCTCAAAGATGCTACGCCTTCACAGCGTGAGCACTACCAAATAAACAAGTTTGGCGATGCTGTGCGTTGGGCAGAGATAGACGAGGATATTCACATCACAAGCTTAACAGATGGTGCTCAGCCGACCGAGAATGCTATTACGGCAACATTTCGCAAATTCCCATTTCTTAATGTGTCGGAGGTAGCTCGCTCGCTTGGTATGCACAAGAGTCTACTCTCGAAGTATATCTACGGCACGAAAAAGCCCTCAGCAAAGCGAGAAAAGGAGATTCTCGATGCTTTACGAGAGTTGGGTCGCCAACTCGCGCAGATTTAATTCCTTAAAAAAATCACTTTTTGTGATACATCTTATCAAAAAAAGTATTACCTTTACGCATTGAAAAACCGAAATTTCCGCTTTCTCAAAGAGACTCAAAAAGGCTCTTTGACCAAGTCCCTCCTTTGTCAAAGGAGGGATTTAGGGAGGAATGTAAATATTAAACTGCCCACGCAGTGGGTGACTTGGGTTATGAATAACTTTTTGGCGACATACCGCAATGCTGTGAACTGCACTTCGGATGCAGTCGTTTGTGTGTCTGCCACAAATACCCCCCCCCATTACTCTATGTTCTAATAATCAAATAGTTAGAGGATATACACCATCTTATAGTTGGCGTTATGGCTTATCGTGAGCCGTAACGCCCTTTTTGTGCTTACATATCAATAAACATAACAATTAAAAAAAGAGTAATTATGAAGACTTTCAGAATGATTGGAATGGCCCTGGTGGCTGTGATGCTCAGCTTTACTATGAGCAGTTGTGACAACGACGATGACGAGGTGAATCCTTACAAGGATTATCCGCAGCTGATTGTGGGTAAGTGGTTTTGTTTTACACCCGAATCAAGCATATTTATGAATTATCAGGCTGACGGATCTTTTTATGAGGTTGGCTATGGCGCTAAAAATGGATGGAGAGAATATGTTGGAACATATGAAATCAATGGAAATAAAGTTTATGTTTCTGGCAAGGCTACTCCTGATGTAAAGGAGATAGTTGAACTAACTAATGATAGGTTTGTGATTAAACCATATTATTCAGAGGTTAAAACAAACTACCGTGTTCAAGAATCATTCGACATCAAAGGTAACTATACCTATCTTAATTCAGTAGTTAGAGTTGTTCCTGCAGAGGGCAAAACTGCTCTTCAACTTCCCGAAGGTGTAACTTTCAATGGTCAGAACTCTATCTCGATTGATGCTATGCACGGAGACCGTATTATTGACGTGATGAAGAAGTTCTTTGCTGATGCTACTTTCGCTGCTGATGGAAAACTTAACCACACACTCGATGGTGAGGCAAAGGTAAAGAACTACACACTTAATGGTAATAACCTTACATTCGACCTCTACGAAGGTGGTTCATACAAGGTAAATGCTACCTCATTCCCCGACGAAGATGGCGACCGCCTCTTCATCATCATCCCGAAGCAGGCAGCTTGGTTGGGTGGTATGGTTGACCTCGTAGAGAAGGAGAACGAAGGCTTGAAGCTCGATGCTGCGCAGATTGCCGCATTGGAGAAGGAGTTTATGGAGACCTTCGAGACTTTCACTGTAATCCTTTCGCTTAGCAAGAAGTAAACATAATATCTATACACAAAAATTGGTGCGTGTAGGGAACGATGTAGTCCCGTCACGCACCAATTTTGTTTAGGGAGGTTCTATAAATTAGGTCGAGTTGATTTTGGAGATTATTTTGAGCAGCTTTCTCAGCTATTCCGAAGGCGCGA
>JAGCKG010000077.1 GCA_017647625.1 Alistipes sp.
GCATCATTAAACTACAATGCAATGCAAAGCGCAGAATAGCGACAACGCGGACTAACGCACGACCTCATCCCCACTATCCCCAGAATACCCAGTTTCCCCACAGCGTAGCTGTCGCTTGGCACAAGCGAAACAAACACAAACATACAGGGCAGCACAACCCAATTTCTTGTCAGAAGGGGTCAGATGCAACGCTCGGCAAAAATGCCACCGATGGGTAGTACTTGGCGTACGTCCCATTGGTGGCACTTTTTGTTAGCGGCCGCAGATGACCCCTTATCACAAGAAATTTTAGTTCAAGGTAGGAAGGAACGAATACTCCTTACCATACTTAAGATGCTGTTCAACGTAGTTAGCTGGGTAAGAGATCTTAACATCTACAACCTTACCCTCTGCGTCAAGAACAAGCTCGTACTCTGGGTTAACGAAACCACCGTAAGGCTCGATGTTAAGTGCCTTATTACGAGCGATAACCTCTGCGTGGAACTCTGGGTCTACCTGTACAGCGTAGTCCTCAACAAGCTTCTTACAAGCCTCGTAGTCGCCCTCAGACTTAATACGCTGAACCTCGTATAGAAGCTCACCGAAGAGCTCACGAAGACGTACGAAGTCGTTTACAACAACGTAGCTCTTGCCATTCTGCTTAACGATCTCGATAACATTCTCATCCTTACCCTTCTCGTAGCACCACTCTGCGATAAGCTTACGGTTACGCATATGTGACTCCTCTACGTTCTTACCTGGCTCAATACGAGAAAGCTGTGTCTGCATACCGTTCATAATATAGTCGCTATACTGTGACCACGCTACATCCAAAGTAGGGATAAGACCAATCTCGATAAGCTTCTCATCGCCAAGGTAGTATAGTGCGAATAGGTCGGCACGTGCCTCCTCCAAAGTTGAAGAGTAGGTACGAAGCTCGTCACCCTTTGTACCTGGTGCAAGCTGACCTGAACCGTGACCAAGGCACTCGTGAAGGTCGGTGTGAAGGTCATCACCGAGCTTACCATACTTCTTTGCGCGCTCGCGGTCCTCCTCGCGAAGGATAAACTCCTCTGCGAAACCGTTGCCCTGAGCAGCCTTATCGTATGCATAAGTGATATTGTCGATAGTTACCGACTTTGAGCCGTGCTCCTTACGAATCCAGTCAGCGTTAGGAAGGTTGATACCAATAGCTGTTGCAGGGAAGCAGTCGCCACCAAGCATTGCTACAGTGATAACCTTCGCAGAGATACCCTTAACCTCTGACTTGCGGTATGCTGGGTTGATAGGAGCGTTATCCTCGAACCACTGTGCGTTAGCAGCCATAATCTCTGTACGACGGCAAGCCTCCTCATCGCGGAAGTTTACGACAGACTCCCAAGATGACTTACGACCAAGTGGATCGCCATAGTTCTCGATAAAGCCGTTTACAACATCTACGTTAGACTCTGTATCCTTAACCCAAAGAACGCTGTAGTCGTCGAAATCCTTCAAGTCACCGCTGTGGTAGTACTTAATAAGAGCCTCAAGCACCTCGCGCTGTGTAGGGTTAGCCACCGCAGCAGCCTTCTCCAACCAGTAAACGATCTGCTCGATAGCCTCGGTGTACATACCGCCTACCTTCCAAACCTTCTCGTAGATAACGCCATTCTCATCCTTCATAAGCTTTGAGTTCAAGCCGTATGAGATAGGCTCTGGATTGCCAGCATCCTCAGCTACCATCTTAGCGTAGAATGCCTCAACCTCCTCCTGGTTAACACCCTCGTAGTAGTTGTTAGCAGAAGATGTTACTACGTCAACGCCAGCAGTCTGGTTTAGACGTGAAGCGTAGAGCGCAGGGTCGAAGATAATCTGGCAGAGGAAGTCATCCTCAATCTGACGATTCTCCTCGTTGATATACTTTGCCAACTGCTCACGGAACCAAGCCTCCGAGAACTCTGGAGTGAACTTATCGTTTGAGTAGTGGTGGTGGATACCGTTAGCAAACCACACCTTCTTCAAATACTTCTCAAATGCAAGGAACTCCTCGCCCTCACGAACATCTGATGCTGTGTAGATAGTCTCCAAGGTACGACGTACAGCGAGGTTGTACTTAAAGTTCTGATCGAAGAGAATGTCGCGACCGCACTTTGCAGCCTCACCAAGATAGTAGATAAGCTCCTTCTCCTCCAACGAAAGGTTCTCAAAACCTGGCACCTCGTAACGGATAACTTTGATGTCATCGAAACGGTCGACAATCCAAGGCTGCTCGGTCTGCTCGGCAGCTGTGCCACACGAAGTTAATGCGATAACTCCCATAGCCATAATTCCAAATAATTTTTTCATCTTTTAAGTTTATTATATAAATATTGTATAAATCGTTCGTTTAAATTTCGCACAATTTGGGGCAAAGATAGGAAAATAAACTGAAAACTGAAAACTGAAAAGTGAAAAGTGTGGTGTCTGCGACGCATATTCAAAGTGAAAAGTGAAAACTGACAAGTAAGGTGTTTAAGGGTTATTAACGGTTATTAGGGGAGATTAAGGGTGTGGTGTTACGAACGAACTGAAAACTGAAAACGGCACTTTGCTGTGGCAAAGTCGAGGCATTACGTAGTTTTGCCCCAAAAGTGTTTAAAGGTTATTAAGAGTGATGTTCACCTTACCCATTATCAACATCAACTGCGCCACTAAAAGTAAAAACTAAACCTCAGTTTCCTCTACATACTCTATTATATGTTACAATCATAAAACATAGATATGACATTTCGGTTACATTTCGCAAAAAGAAGAAATTTGACTTTGCAACAATAATATTATTTACTAAATTTGCACTCGAAACGAACAAAATGGTTGTATGTTGAAGAGAGTTTTAAGATACCTTATTCCGCTTGTGGCGATGGCTATAGCCTTCATTGGCAATAGTTCGGCAGCGACAAATGAGGTATCATCACACCTATCCGACAACATCTCTCATTGCGAGTTGCAAGACGACTGTACCTTTGAGTGTTCAGATGGAGAGCCTACACTATGTCTGCCACGCCAGATCTCAACATCGGGTCATACGCATCTGCACGGCACAACAAAGCGATGCAACAACGCCCACAAGAACAACTTTGAGTACACCCAGTCAGGCAAATGTTTAAGCACCTGCATCGGAGGCTACATTCATCAGTATCAACTAACTACACATCTCTCCTTTTCCAAGTCGCACCATCGTCTGATAGGGCTTGGAAAACTTATTATTTAGCCCACTTATAGATTTAACAGCAACCACCCTTCGAATAAGGATGGCGAATTGTTGTATAAACATACGACAGTGACAAACAAAAAAAATCTATAACACAACTAAATTTTAAGACTATGAATAAGCAATTTATAAAGGTACGTTCACTCAAAGATATTATCATCTTCACTTCAGTTATCCTCATTGGCGCAATACTCGCACTTCTGCCATTAGGCACTGGCGTAACACTTGCAGGATGCACCATCATTGTTGTAGGCATAATACTCGCCCTCATTCTCAAGAGCGGCTATCGCGAGGTTAACAACCCTGGTTTGTACCACAAAACAGAGTATCTTTTCGAGGCTAAACATAAAGCCGAACTTATGAAGGCCGTAGAGAACAACCCATCAAAAATAGACGTTAGAGAGGAGGGGCGAGGACTAACAATCCGTCTCGACGTATACCACAGCACCGTATCACAGAGTGCATTTATTCAGTTGTTTGAGTATGTACCCTATGAGTATGTTGCCATAAGCAAGGTTGTGGAGTGCGACAGAAACGAAATTAAACATATAATAAAGTAATATGGAATACGTAATTCTAATTCTCTCGTTGGCGGGAATTGTCTTTGGAGCCGATTTCCTTGTTGCAGGAGCGGTATCTATCGCCCGTAAGTATCGCGTCTCTAACTTTGTGATTGGCGCAGCCATCGTGGGCGTGGGTACATCTATGCCCGAGTTGGTAGTAAGTTTTCTCGGTGCAGTAAATGGCAATGCCGATGTAGCAATAGGCAATGTCGTAGGCTCAAACATCTTCAACATTATGGGCATCTTGGGTCTTACGGCAATATTCTTCCCTGTTGCTATCGAGCGTAAGAATTTGAAGTTCGAGATTCCACTATGTATAGGCGTATCGGGTATCCTTACCCTCCTCGCCCTAAACTTCTTCAACGGCACACCAGCATCAATTAGTCGCTTGGATGGCATCCTCCTACTATCGCTCTTTGCACTCTTTATGTGGTACTCGTTTGCTCGCGACAGAAAGCAGGCTACACCAACAGAGGAGGTCGTGGAACAGGGCTCACTATGGATGGCTATAACAAAGGTTGTGGGTGGTCTTACCCTGCTTATTATAAGTTGCGACTTGTTTGTGGATAATGCCGTAGCCATCGCGAAGTCGTTTGGTGTTAACGATGCCTTTATCTCGCTTACGCTCATCGCGTGTGGCACATCGCTCCCAGAGTTGGCAGCCTCGATAGTGGCAGCGGTAAAGCGCAATACCGATATGGCATTGGGTAATATCATCGGCTCGAACATCTTCAACATCACGCTTATCCTCGGTCTCAGTTCGCAGGTTATGCCTCTCACATCGTCGGGCATCACACATATCGACTACACCGTAATGATTGTAGCAGCGGTAGCAACCCTTGTGATAGGTCTGCGCGGTGGCGTCAACCGTCTCAGCGGTGCGGTGTTGGTTGCGGGCTTCGTATTATATAACTGGTATCTAATATCTAATCAAATCATTTAATCGATGGGAATTTTACAGATTTTCACACTTTTAGGAGCCTTGGGTATGTTCCTCTATGGAATGAACCTTATGAGCTCTGGACTACAGAAGGCGGCTGGCGACAGACTTCGCGGTTTCCTTACAGCAATGACATCTAACCCATTCAAGGGCGTGATGACAGGCTTGGGTATCACATCGCTTATCCAATCGTCATCGGCAACCACCGTAATGGTTGTAAGTTTCGTGAATGCAGGACTCCTAACCCTCGCGCAGGCTATTGGCGTGATTATGGGTGCTAACATTGGTACTACTGTGACTGCGTGGTTGGTGGCGTGGCTCGGTTTTAAGGCAGATATCTCTATCCTTGCCATTCCACTTATGGCAGTAGGTTTCCTCTGCTCTAACTCCAAGAAGAACCAGCGTCAGAATATCGGCGAACTTATCGTAGGCTTCTCGTTGCTCTTCCTCGGTCTATCCTTTATGAAGGAGTCGGTGCCAGATCTCAACCAGACACCAGAGGTACTTGAGTTTGTTAAGAGTTGGGCAAGTCACGGTTTTGGTTCGGTGCTTATCTTCCTTGTATTCGGTACGTTGCTCACCCTTGTACTCCAGTCGTCATCGGCAACAATGGCCATCACCCTTATTATGCTAAGTATGGGCTGGATACCATTTAATATGGCGTGCGCGATGGTGCTTGGTGAGAATATCGGTACTACCATCACTGCCAATATCGCGGCGTCGGTGGGTAACACACAGGCCAAGCGTGCAGCGATGTCGCATACCATATTTAATGTGTTCGGTGTAATCTGGGCATTGATTATGTTCCGTCCGTTCCTTGCTCTTGTAGGTCGCATCATCGAGTTGTTCGGACTCCCCAACCCTGCCGCTGAGGGTTTCGTTGTAGACCCAAGTTCTACATCAGACAGCACAGCAGCGTTGTATGGTCTCTCGATGCTACACACCCTCTTTAACACCATCAACACACTTATCCTTATTTGGTTTGTGCGATTTATTGAGAAGGCTGTTAAGCATATCATCAAGACCCCAAAGAATCAGGAGAACGATGCCTTCCGCCTAAAGTATATCACTGCAGGTCCTTTGGCTACACCCGAACTTGCTACCGAGCAGGCATTCGATGAGATTATACACTTCGCAGAGATATCACGCAACGGTCTTGGCTACACCAAGCAGGCACTCGTAGAGACAAATGCCGATAAGTTCGAGGAGTTGCGCAAGAAGTTGGTTAAGTACGAGGAGATTTCGGATAAGATAGAGTACGAGATTGCCACATTCCTAAATGCCGTATCTGCAAGCGACATCAGCGAGACTACATCTGTTCAGATTAAGGCTATGTATAAGATTATCGGTGAGTTGGAGTCATTGGGCGACTCTGGCGAGGCTATCAGCCGTATTCTCTCACGTCGTAATATCCACAAGAAGAGTTTCGATGACACGACCATCAAGCGACTTATGGATATGGTCGAGGCGGTAGATTCGGCATACGAGGCTATGCTCGAGAATCTCGATGCGGCACACAAGCATACGCTTACCAACATCATCAACGCATACAATGCCGAGGAGCGCATCAACAACCTCCGCAACAATCTCCGCGATGCCGAGATTGAGGATATCGAGGACGGTGGCAAGAACTACCAAACCAGCGTCTACTACATCGACATTGTTAACGAGTTGGAGCGAATGGGCGACTTTATAATCAACATCTCGCAGGACCTCGAGAGAGCCTTTATTGAGCGCAACAACTAAACGACATACCTCACTAAACAACAAGGACGCATCCATTGATTTGGATGCGTCCTTGTTGTTTGCGTAAGCCTCCGACTACTACTTCTCCTCCGAAACACGCTCCACGAAATCCTCAACGCCAGAAGAGATATCCTTTACGATTTCAGAGCCTCGCTCCTTAACCTCCTTATAGATAACCTTACCCTCCTTTTTCACCACCTTTGCTGCAGCCTCAGCACCTACACTAATCTTATCAAAGGCATCTGAGGCGGCCTTGCCGACATCGCGATAGACTCTGTTTACTGCGGCCTTGAACTCCATCTGAGCAACGATGCCATCAATACACTCCACCAAGTCGCAGTAACTACCTACGTCCTCGCCACAGAAATCAGCGATAAACAGCGTGTTCCCGAACGACTTATCGGCAATGATGATATGCTCCGAGATATCCATATGGCCGATGTTATTCTTCGATCTAAAGCGATTGCGTATCTCCCAGCCGAAGAACTCGCCCTCGTTGAGAGTCGAGATACGAGCCTTGATAGTCTCCTTATGTCTCTCTACCCTGCTCTGCAAGGATGACGACAATGGACGGCCACCCCTCTGCAACTCCACAATCTTAGCAGCCTCCGCAAGAATTACAGGATCGTTGAAGCAGGATACAAAGGCGCTATCCACCTGAATATCCATCTCCTCGTAACTATCTGGATTACAGATCACTCGCTTCGACTCGGTCTCGGCAAACCGACTTGCGCGCCTCTGCAAACGGTCATTTCCTGCATAGGCAGTGCAAGATATAAACACCAACAATGGCAACAGTAGACCAATAATTCGTTTCATAGTTATAACAGATTCTATTTAAAGTAAATATCAAGCAACTCCTTAGCCGCGATAAAACGCGACTTACCAGCACCAGGCACATCCGATGTTGAATGCGCCCTAACTTTTTTATTTAAATTTTTACAACTGTTTTGACAAACTATAAATTTTTTGTTTGCCAAATTTAGAAGAGGTAAATGCTATTATAACACTATTTTCCGTACATCTTATGCCCACTGCTCCATTGTCAAAAACCCATATTGCAATCCCACTATCAATACTATTATCGTATCCAGAATCCGGTTCACCATACTTTAGATCGAAAATACCTGTTATTATTTTATATTCGCTTTGAGCCAAAGATGGATCATCACAAAAATAATACAATACCAACATTTCTACATCTCCTACTTTGTCGCATTTAACAGCGTGGAACATCAATCTTTCCAGATATTCTCCCACATAGACATAGTCCGAATCCAATATTTCTTTTGCAGAATCATCATTAAACTCTTGTAATCCAAGTTTTTCCAACTTTCCACAAAATGACTCAACTTTTCCTTTAATCGGAATTCCGCGGTATCTCGCATAGGACTGTGCTTGCGTTTTATCACATACGACAAATAGCAACAATAATATCGCAAAAAGTTTTCCAAATCGTTTCATAGCAATTCTATTTAAAGTAAATATCAAGAAGTTCCTTAGCCGCGATAAACGACGATAGTTTAGCATCCAAAACGCGCTGTTCTATATCGGCTAACTTCGCCTCGATCTCTGGGTTGTTGTAGAAACTCGACTTGAGGGTCTCGTTGATAGTCTCATACATCCAGTACTTATTCTGGCGGTTGCGATTAGCCATAAAGTAGCCGTTTAGTTCGATATGCTGGAGATACTGCTCCACGCCCTGCCATACCTCCTCAAGACCTGTACCCTCGAGTGATGAGCAGGTGTAGACCTTTGGTCGCCACTCCGAGTCAGGCAATGGGAAGAGCATCAACGCACCCTGATACTGCGCCTTTGCCAACTCCGCCTTCTTGACATTCTCACCATCAGCCTTGGTGATAACCATCATATCTGCCATCTCCATAATACCGCGCTTGATACCCTGCAATTCATCGCCAGCACCCGATATCTGTAGCATCATAAACATATCAACCATAGAGTGTACCGCAGTTTCCGACTGACCCACACCCACGGTCTCGATAAAAATCACATCGAAGCCCGCAGCCTCGCACAACACAATCGTCTCGCGAGTCTTACGCGCCACACCGCCCAACGAGCCTGCCGAAGGCGAAGGGCGAACGAAGATATTTGGGTTTAGGCAGATGCTCTCCATACGGGTCTTATCGCCAAGGATAGAGCCACCGCTACGCTCCGAACTTGGATCTATGGCAAGCACCGCCAACTTATGGTTATAGGATGTCACCATATTACCTACAGCCTCGATAAAACTCGACTTACCAGCACCCGGAACGCCCGTAATACCGATACGAACCGACTTACCAGAGTGTGGCAAGCATCGCTCGATAATCTCCTGAGCTTGAGCATAATGTGTAGGGTTATTGCTCTCGATAAGGGTAATAGCCTGTGCGAGAATAGTGATATTACCCGCAAGGATACCATCGACATACTCGTCGGTGGTCATCTGACGACGCTTCTTACGCACAAAATATGGGTTTACCACAGGCTGATCCTCCACGCCCTTGGTAACGTTGAGCGCGCTATCGTGGTGATGATCCAGATACTCCTTCTCGTAGTGTTCGATCTTTGTATATGACATAACATTGTAGTTTTATTAGACGACTTCAATTATGCGAAGGTACGAAAAATTTTTGTTCAATATGCCCCTTTAATTGAAAATAATTTATCATTCGTTATTTTTAGGGGTAAATCTTTTTTATTTCTCGGAAAAATAGATAACTTTGCTTAACCTTTAACTTTAAAATTTACAACTAACTACTACAATGAAACGACTATCTTTACTACTATGCGCGCTCCTTGCATTTGCCTGTGGCGATAAGGAGACTCCAAACAACACACCTGTTGCCGACCCAGTGCTAACGATAACCTCGGAGTCAAACTTATGGTTTGAGAGCGAGGGTGGCGAGGGCGAGATTACATACACCATCGAGAACCTACAAAAGGGCGTATCGCTAACTGCCGAGAGCAACGACGAGTGGATTACCAATATCACCGTAGGCGATAGCATCACATACACTATCGAGGAGAATGCAACATACGACGAGCGTCGCGGTACGATAGTCATAAAATATGGCACACAAACGAAGCAAGTCTCTATCAAACAGCGCACTCGCTTCGATCTAACCTACACCGCCATAACAACATCGGGCAGTCTATATTATGGCGGTAGCGGAGTATATTGCTACACCATAGTACTCTCTATCAATGGTCTAAACAGCGATGGCTACCTACAACCAAATAGCGAGTATTACTACTTCGACCTCTATAGTTCGACACCAGCAACTGGCAATATGGCAACTATCCCTAATGGCACATATCGCCAGACAAATCGCAACACATTCCGAGATGGAGATATAGACCCCGCCTACACCAATCTAACCATTACCGGCGATAGCGATTACGATGAGATACCATTTAGCGAGGCAGAGGTTGTGGTAACAGACAACCATATCAATGCCGTAGTTACATTCAAGGATGGCGAGTGCCACCTAATCACCTATAGTGGTTCGTTGGAGATACCTCGCTACGACAACTATCAGGGCGGTGACACAGGTAGTGGTCTCAGCACCCTACTCTCCGACCACACCTTCAACATCGAGGATGGCGTCTTTGTTGGTGCGTGGGTAGGCGACCTTCTTGGCAATGGTTACGACACCTGCCAAGTCTATATGTATGAGTATCTTGACTACGAGACTGGTGAGGAGTATGGCGACCAGTTCCAGATAGATTTGCAACTTCCTCGTGGCACTACCGACATCTGTGGCACATACACCGAGGGTACTACCGCAGGACACTTTATTCCTGGTTCTGCCGAGGATGTTGGCGGTCAGTATATGCAACAGAATAGTTGGTATATGACCGCAGGATATATCGACTTTGCACCACTTGTAAGCGGTAGCGTAACAGTGGAGAAAGACGACGCTGATGTCTACACATTCACCATCGACACCGTCGACGATAAGGGCAATGCGATAAAGGGTGTTTTCAAAGGTAGTGGACAGTTTATAGAGTGGTAAAACTACTGTTTTCCCGATATTCAGACCGCTTGGCAGAGTATGCTAAGCGGTCTTTTTTGTCACATATTGCGCAATGCTCGAGAAAGTGTAAAAAAAGTATAAAAAAAGAGTCGAAAATATTTCGTAGTTTCAAAAAGATAGAGTACCTTTGGGTGATTTTTGAGATTGAGAAAGAGAAGAGATTTACAAATAAATATTAAATTAAACTTTATAAAAACTAAACACTATGAAAGTATCACACATTGAGCATCTCGGCATCGCCGTTAACAGCTTGGAGGAGGCAATTCCTTACTGGGAGAACGTATTGGGTCTAAAGTGTTACGCTATCGAGGAGGTAGCAGACCAGAAGGTTAAGACTGCATTCTTTATGCTTGGTCAGACTAAGATTGAGCTTTTGGAGCCAACATCTCCAGAGTCTACAATCGCTAAGTACCTTGAGACAAAGGGCGCAGGTATCCACCATATGGCACTCGCTTGCGAGAACATCGAGGAGCAGTTGGCTGACGCTGAGGCTCGTGGTATCCGTCTTATCGACAAGACTCCACGTAAGGGTGCAGAGGGTCTTACTATCGCATTCCTTCACCCAAAGTCTACACAGGGTATCTTAACAGAGCTTTGCGAGAACAAGAATAAGTAATAAGTAATCTAATTTGGTTATTTTGGTGTTGCACTCACTCAGAAAATGCTCATTTACCAAAAGTAAACTCCGCTATTTCGAACTGCGTGCGCCTAAAACTAACTCAAATTATATCACTTATTAACAACTTGGGATATTATCCCGAACAATTAGAAAATTATCTAAAAACTAATAAATAAAATTTCACTATGAGCGAAATTCAGAAAGCGATTGAGAAGTTGATGGATAACCGTCAGACAGCTCGTATGGGTGGTGGCCAGAAGGCTATCGACAAGCAACACGAGAAGGGTAAGTATACTGCTCGTGAGCGTATCGCTATGTTGTTGGACGAGGGTAGCTTCGAGGAGTTCGATATGTTCGTTACTCACCGTTGCTATGACTTCGGTATGGACGCAAAGCACACCTTCGGTGATGGCGTTGTAACTGGTTATGGTACCATCGCTGGTCGTTTGGTATATGTATTTGCACAGGACTTTACTGTAACTGCAGGTTCTTTGTCTATCTCTTTGGCAGACAAGATTTGCAAGGTTATGGATATGGCTGTTCGTAACGGCGCACCTTGTATCGGTTTGAACGACTCTGGTGGTGCTCGTATTCAGGAGGGTGTTAACGCCTTGGCTGGTTACGCAAACATCTTCCAGCGCAACGTAATGGCATCAGGTGTTATCCCACAGATCTCTGCTATCTTTGGTCCTTGCGCAGGTGGTGCTGTTTACTCTCCAGCGTTGACAGACTTCATCATTATGCGTCGTGAGACATCTAATATGTTCCTTACTGGTCCTAAGGTTGTTAAGACCGTAACTGGCGAGGATGTAACACAGGAGCAGTTGGGTGGTGCTAATATGCACACTACCAAGTCTGGTGTAGCACAGTTCGCAGTAGATTCAGAGGAGGAGGGTCTAAAGCTTATCCGCGACCTTCTCTCATATATGCCACAGAACTATACTGCACTTGTACCAGATCAGCCTTGTACAGACGATATCGCTCGTAAGGAGGATATTCTTAACGAGATCATCCCTGATAACCCTAACAAGCCATACGATATGATGGAGGTTATCAAGGCCATCGTTGATAATGGTGAGTTCTTGGAGTCTGCAGCAGCTTACGCTAAGAATATCATCACAGGTTTCGCACGCTTCAACGGTCAGTCAGTTGGTATCATCGCTAACCAGCCTAAGTTTATGGCAGGTGTACTTGACATCAACGCTTCACGTAAGGCTGCACGTTTCGTACGTTTCTGCGACGCCTTCAACATTCCACTCGTAACATTGGTAGACGTTCCTGGTTTCTTGCCTGGTACCGCACAAGAGTACGGTGGTGTTATCACTCACGGTGCTAAGTTGCTATTTGCTTACTGCGAGGCTACAGTGCCAAAGGTTACTGTTACATTGCGTAAGGCTTACGGTGGTGCATACATCGTTATGTCATCAAAGCACATCCGTGGTGATGTTAACTACGCTTGGCCTACTGCAGAGATCGCAGTTATGGGTGCAAGTGGTGCTGTTGAGGTATTGCACGCGAAGGCTCTCTCTTCATTCGAGAACGCAGAGGACAAGGCTAAGTTCGTTGCAGAGAAGGAGCAGGAGTACCGCGACAAGTTCTCTAACCCATACAACGCTGCTCGCTACGGCTACATCGATGACGTTATCGAGCCACGCAACACTCGTTTCCGCGTAATCCGCGCGTTGGAGTCTTTGCGCAACAAGCGTTTGGAGAACCCTGCAAAGCGTCATAACAACATTCCATTGTAATCTTATAACACGACAATAAGTTATGATGATACTTACAACAAACTGGGGTAACGCTGGTACTATGGCACTCACGAGTATCTTGCTCGTATTCGTGGTGCTTGTGTTGCTTATCTGCGTATTGAAGCTCTTTGGAGTTATCTTTGCACAGAAGAACACTGCTACAGCAGCCTCTGCAGCTGTATCATCTGACGAAATCACTGACGAGGAGGTGGCAGCTATTGCGGTAGCTGTCAACCTCTTCTTCAATCGTCACGATGAGGAGAGCGATGTTTTGACATTCCGTCAGAACCACGACGTATCGGCTTGGCAGGTGCGTAACATTCACAAGCAACTATAGTACAAAGCACATAAACACAACTAAACGATTATGCAGAAATTCAAATTCAATATTAACGGTAAGGGCTACGAGGCGATTGTTGAGGAGACAGAGCGCAATACAGCTCGCGTAGAGCTTAATGGCAAGAGCTATACCGTTCAGATCGAGAAGGAGGAGGCTATCGTATCTCCTAAGATTGCAGCAGTGAAGCCATCGTCTTCATCTGCAGACTTCGTAGATGCACCTCAGCAGCCTATCACTGGCAACGCTGGTTCTATCAAGTCACCACTTCCAGGTAACGTCTCAAAGATCAAGGTTAAGGAGGGTCAGGCTGTTAAGGCTGGCGAGGTACTTATGACTTTGGAGGCTATGAAGATGGAGAACGAGATTATGGCTCCAGGCGCAGGTACTGTAAAGAAGATTTACGTTACCGAGGGCAAGGCTGTTCAGCAGGGCGAGGCTCTTATCGACATCGCTTAATTCTAACTCTTTAACTAAATATAAGATGAAGAGTCTAAAATTCTTTTTTTCATTACTTCTAACAACTGCTATGCTCTCTGTAGCGATGCCAGCAATGGCACAGGAGCAGAGCGCAGAGGTCGTAACCGAGGCTGTTGCCGAGGTTGAGGCTGTAGCGGATGCAGTTGTTGTTGAGGAGGCTGTCAAGGAGGCAGAGGTAGCCCCAGCGCAGAGTACTCAGGGTCGCTCAAACGAGGTTATCGACCGCGAGTTCAGCGTTAAGAAGGCACTCGGCGACTTCGTTAACCAGTCAGCATTTAAGGGCTTTGCAGAGGATTGGCGTTATGCTGTGATGATCCTTGTATCATTCCTTCTCCTCTACTTGGCTATCGTTAAGAAGTTCGAGCCATTGCTTTTGATGCCTATCGCATTTGGTATGTTGCTTACCAACCTTCCAGGTGCAGGTTTGTTCCACGCAGAGTTGTTTGCTGGTGGTCACGTTCACTGGGCAGACTTCGCTCTTGGTTCAGGTGTAGGCTTGCTCGACTACCTATACCTTGGTGTTAAGTTGGGTATCTACCCTTGCTTGATCTTCATCGGTGTAGGTGCTATGACCGACTTCGCTCCATTGATTGCTAACCCTAAGAGCTTGCTTTTGGGTGCTGCGGCACAGATTGGTATCTTCGCAACATTCCTTGGTGCGTTGGCGTTGGGCTTCAACTACTGGGAGTCAGGCTCTATCGGTATCATCGGTGGTGCTGATGGTCCTACCGCTATCTACCTAACATCGAAGCTCGCTCCACACTTGTTGGGTCCTATCGCTGTTGCAGCATACTCATATATGGCATTGGTACCAGTTATCCAGCCACCTATTATGAAGCTTTTGACAACAGAGAAGGAGCGTAAGATTGAGATGAAGCAGCTTCGTTCTGTATCACAGCGCGAGAAGATTATCTTCCCTATCGTTATCACCGTTGTCATCGCTATCCTTTTGCCATCTGCAGCACCACTTATCGGCTGTTTGATGTTGGGTAACTTGATGAAGGAGTGTGGCGTAACAGAGCGTTTGTCGAAGACCGTACAGAACGAGTTGATGAACATCGTTACCATCTTCCTTGGTATCTCTGTAGGTGCTACCGCTACTGCAGACTCATTCCTTAACTGGCAGACTTTGGGTATCCTTACCCTCGGTATCATTGCCTTCTCATTCGGTTCTGCAAGTGGTGTAATCTTGGCTAAGATTATGAACCTATTTAGCAAGGAGAAGATCAATCCACTTATCGGTTCAGCAGGTGTATCTGCCGTACCTATGGCTGCTCGTGTATCGCAGACCGTAGGTCAGCAGTACAACCCAGGCAACTTCTTGTTGATGCACGCTATGGGTCCAAATGTTGCTGGTGTTATCGGCTCGGCAGTTGCAGCAGGTATCTTGCTTGCGTTCTTGCCTTTGTAATCGATACCTATATATATAATTAAGGGCGTATCCAATGGATATGCCCTTAATTATTTAATTAGTAGTGAGTAGTGAGAAATTAGTAATGTGTAAAGGGCAACGCCTTTTTATAAAACTTATGCGAAGCATACCACACTTTTCAGTTTTCAGTTTTCACTTTTCAGTTTTCACTTTTCACTTTTCACCTTTCACTTTTCACTTTTCACCTTTCAGTTTTCAGTGTTCAGTTTTCAGTTTTCAGTTCCTTAAGAAATTGTCCCGTATAGCTACGCTCAACCTTCATAATATCCTCAGGAGTACCTTCAGCAACGAGTTGTCCACCAGCACTACCACCCTCGGGACCCATATCTATAATCCAGTCGGCAACCTTCACAACATCCAAGTTATGCTCGATAACAATAGCCGTATTACCGCAGTCTACAAGGCGGTTGATGACATCGAGCAACTGGCGTACATCCTCAAAGTGGAGACCTGTGGTAGGCTCATCAAGGATATAGAGTGTGCTTCCTGTCTCGCGCTTCGATAGTTCGGTTGCGAGTTTTATACGTTGCGACTCGCCACCCGACAGCGTAGTACAAGGCTGACCCAGAGTGAGGTAGCCAAGACCCACCTCCTGAACGGCACGCAACTTCTGATATATGGCAGGGATATGCTCGAAGAACTCCACAGCCATATTTATAGTCATATCGAGAACATCATTGATGCTCTTACCCTTATACTTCACCTCCAACGTCTCACGGTTGTAGCGTTTACCACCACACGCCTTACACTTGACATATACATCGGGGAGGAAGTTCATCTCTATAGTCTGGTGTCCTGCACCGCGACACTCCTCACAGCGACCACCCTTAACATTGAAGGAGAAGCGACCCGCCTTATAACCACGAATCTGGGCATCGGGCGTAAGTTCAAAGAGTTTGCGGATATCGGCAAAGACATTGGTATATGTAGCAGGGTTACTGCGTGGCGTGCGACCTATAGGCGACTGGTCTACAACCACCAACTTATCTATATGCTCCAAGCCCTCCAACGCCTCATACTTCAACGGCTGATCGTAGGAGCGATATAGGTGGCGCGCGATGATAGGGCGCAATGTGCCGTTTATAAGCGACGACTTACCCGATCCTGAGACACCAGTAACGCACACGAACTTACCGAGCGGTATCGACACATCAACACTCTTGAGGTTATGACCTTTTGCACCACGAATAGTTAGCCATTTGCCATTGCCCTCGCGCAGTTTTGCAGGAGGCTCTATCCTCTTACGACCCGTAAGGTAGTCTGCCGTAATGGTATCGCTCTTGCATATATCCTCAAACGTTCCCGTAGCCATAATCTTACCGCCACGACGACCCGCATAGGGTCCTACATCGACGATATAGTCTGCCGAACGCATCATATCCTCATCGTGTTCTACGACAATAACCGAGTTACCCGCATCGCGAAGGTTTTTAAGACTATTTATTAGTTTGCGATTATCTCTCTGGTGCAGACCGATACTTGGCTCATCGAGGATGTACAATACGTTGACCAATTTAGAGCCTATCTGCGTTGCAAGTCTTATACGCTGTGACTCGCCACCCGAAATAGTGCGCGATGCTCGCGACAGCGACAGATAACCCAAGCCTACATCGATAAGGAAGCCTACCCTCTCACGTATCTCCTTAACGATATCGCGGGCAATCATCTGCTCCTTATCGGACATATAGTCCTCGACATTCTTCATCCACTCCGAGAACTCCGAGATAGACATTGCCGATAGTTCTGCGATATTCTTATCCCCTATACGGAACTGCAACGCCTCTGGCTTAAGACGTGAGCCACCACACGCAGGGCAGGTCTCTACAACGAGGAACTGCTCGCGCCACTTCTCGCCACGCTTCGACTCCTCGTCTACCTCGCGCATTATCCAGTCCGAGAGTCCCATCCACTGACACAACTGCGTACCTCCCGACGTGATGAACTCGGCAAGGTGTATGGTCATAGGCTCGGAGTCGCCATACAAGATAGCATTCATACCCTCCTGCGAGATGGTCTCTATAGGGTCGTCTATCGTAAAGTCGTATCTACGACCCAACATCTCCATCATCGCAAAGAGCATATTGTTGTGGTGCTTGCCCAAAGGCTCTATACCACCCTCACGAATGGTACGCGACATATCTGGCACAATCTTGCTAAGTTCAAACACCGCACGCTCGCCCAAGCCGTTGCAGACACTACAAGCACCCTTTGGCGAGTTAAACGAGAAGGTGTGAGGCTGTGGTTCCTCGAATGCCTCACCCGTAGTAGGACACATAAGGTTGCGCGAGTAGTAGCGTACACCCTCTGTGCCGTAGTCGTATAGCATCATCGTACCCTTGCCGTGACGCATAGCCTCGCCAAGCGAGGTGAGCATACGCTCGCGGTGAGCATCACCTATAACAAGGCGGTCAATGACCATATCTATAGTATGAATCTTATATCTGTCGAGTTTCATACCGGGCGATATCTCGCATATCTTGCCGTCGATACGGGCATAGATATAACCCTTACGCGACATTGTCTCGAAGAGTTCGCGGTAGTGACCCTTACGACCCTTAACCACAGGGGCAAGGAATGCCACCCTGCGACCATCGAAACCCTCAATCATAAGGTCGCATATCTGCTTATCGGAGTAGCGCACCATAGGCTCGCCCGTATGTGGTGAGTAGGCACGTGAGGCGCGTGCAAAAAGCAGACGTAGGAAATCGCTAATCTCGGTCACTGTACCCACAGTTGAACGTGGGTTTTTGTTGGTTGTCTTCTGCTCGATAGCGATAACGGGGCTAAGACCTGTGATATGGTCCACATCGGGACGCTCCATATTACCTACAAACTGGCGGGCATACGACGACAAGGTCTCCATATAGCGACGCTGACCCTCGGCATAGATGGTATCGAAGGCCAACGACGACTTGCCCGACCCCGACATACCAGTAATGACAACAAGGGAGTCGCGCGGAATGGCAACATCCACATTCTTGAGGTTATGCACCCTCGCACCAGTAACTACAATCTCACGTTTCGACATCCTCCGAAATTATAAAAGATATGCCAACATAGCGTGCAACGATATCCAACCCATTAGGTCGGCAAAGAAGACCACGATAATGGCAAGCGTAAACCATCGCACAAACTTAACACCCCAACTCATCGCCCAATGCGATGCCATCACAGCACCCACGATGTTACCTACACCGTGCAACAAACCTGCACACCACTCCACCTGATTGTTGTAGATAAACACAGCCAAGGCAAAGGGCGTTGATAAGAATATCACAAAACCCTTAATGACATTCGCAGTCACGATATCGAGATTCATAGTCCATATCGTGATTGCAAGGATTAGGAAGCCCAAGCCAATATAGATATATCCGCCATAGAAACCGATGATGAAGAACCAAATATAGTGCCACCACTTAATCTTTAGACCGTGACCACCCGTAACCGTCTCGTTATCCTTACCCAAGACCAAGTAGATAAGGATAACGACCAAAACCACACTCAGACAGACCTTAAAGACCGCTTCGCTAACTTCGGTGGCCACCATAGCACCAAGAATATTACCCAAGATTGCGGGTATCGAGAGCAAAAGTCCGCTCTTTATATGGAGCATACCCTTACGCAAAAATGCCACTGTAGCCGATAGGTTTTGCAACAGCACAGCAATACGGTTTGTGCCATTAGCAACACCTATAGGCATTCCCATAGCCATAAATAGCGACATCGTGATAACCGAGCCACCGCCACCCAAGGTGTTGATAATACCAACCAACACACCCGAGATCAAAAGTAATACTATCTCATTGGTACTCATAATATTGTTCTTTAGATTAGTTCAAAATTATCAGCATCACGGTTCACATTAAAGCGCGCCCTGAATCGCTCTATATCCTCACTATCCAACTCCACAATCTCAATACACTCCCTATCCTCGGCATCCACAACGATGCGACCCAAGTGGTCCACTACCATAGAGTCGCCCACATACTCCAATTCTGGCTCCGAGCCTACTCTATTTACGCCCACAACCCACGCCTGATTCTCTATGGCGCGAGCCTGAAGGAGTGTTCGCCACACCGCCCTGCGTGGTTTGGGCCATAGTGCCGAGTAGATGATAACGTCGTAGTCGCCACGTTGACGGCTCCACACCGGAAAGCGCAAGTCGTAGCACACCTCCAACATATACCTCACACCGCGCCACTCTACAACCACACGCCTACTGCCAGCGGTAAAGTGTCTATCCTCGCCACCTACCGAGAAGAGATGGTGCTTATCGTAGCACTCCACCTCGCCCGTAGGCTTCACAAAATACATTCTATTGTAGTAGCACCCCGCCTCCTCGACAACCACCGAGCCTACGATAGCGCAATCACGACATTGTGCCATACGTTGCATCCAGCCGAGCGTGCGACCATCGTCTGCAACGCTCTTTGGCTCTGTCACAAAGCCCGTCTGAAACATCTCCGATAGCACAACGACATCTGCCTCAACACCCAAGAGCATACTCTCCAGGGCGCGAAGGTTAGCATCTACATCCTGCCACACGATATCTCGCTGTACTATGGCTATTCGCTGTCTCATTTTGTTGCTATATAAAAGAGGTCAAAACACCTATTATCAACATCTTGAAGGTAGTAGTCCTCCATTGCGATATTCTCTGTAAGAGTTTTATTCTCGCTATGTAGCCTGCGTCTATTCAGGCGGTTAAGGATGTCGTATGGTATCTGCAACACCCAGCGTGGCATCCACCATTGCATCCTAAATATATCGAATCGTGTAATGCGACGCACCGACTCGCGATTCTTCTCGTAGTAACTCCATACGCGCTCGTTGCCCGCAACACCCTTTGCCTCAACATCGGCAAACTCCGAGAGCAAGGCACTAAACTGCTCATAGGTGTACTCCCTGACGTGCCAAGGGTTGCGCGTGAGAGACATAGGTCTATTGGGGGTGCTTACGATAAACTTACCACCCTTTTTTAGCACTCTGCGCACCTCGCGAACAAACTCCTTATCGCGCTTGATATGCTCGATAACCTGAAACGACACGACAACGTCGAAACTCTCATCGGCAAAGGGGAGCGGTGGCACAACAGCCTCTACGAACTCTACACCCTCGGGTATCGCACCCAACTCCTCGCTTCGTGTCTTATCCAACGTCACAAAGCGACTACACATCGGGGCGATGATGTCAATGCCGTAGCCAGTGCCGGTGCCTATCTCCAGCACCTCACCCTGTATACGCTTTACAGCCTCGACATACGCCAACTTCGAGCGTTGAAACACGAAGTTATCCGTAACATCTCGCGATACTCTCTCTGCCGTCTTTAGAGCCATACCTCGCTACTTTATAGTCTCTATACCGTACTCCGTCTGGCGCACCTTACCCTGCTTGAGCAACATACCCAACGCGCGCTTAAAGACCTTCTTACTCATACCCGTAAGGCGAGCAACATCCTGTGGGTCGCTGTGGTCGTTCACACCAAGCACGCCACCGTGCTCCTTAAGCATCTGCTCGAGTTTAACCACCGATGTCTCAACCTCCGCAAGACCTGTCTGCTGTAGGCTCACGTCGATACGCATATCCTCGGTAATCTTACGCACCCAGCCCTTAGTCTTATCGCCCACACGGATAGGGCGGAACAACTGATTCTTGTATATCATCGCCCAGTGGCGGTTGTTTATAACAACACGATAGCCTATAGGGGTCTCGAACGCCACCAACACCTCAACCTCATCGCCAACGTTTACCGTAAGTGGGTCCTCGTTGTAGATAAATGGCTTAATCTTATTTGTTGCCACACAGCGACCCGTACGCTCGTCGACATACATATATACCACCGTCTTCTGACCCGCGATGACACTACCCTGCTGATTACGGTTAGGCAGGAAGAGATGCTTGCCCGACAAACCCCATTCGAGGAATGCGCCGTGGATACTCTTATCCACAACCTTAAGCGCAGCCACCTCGCCAACCTTAATCAATGGTTGCTCGGTAGAGGCTACAAGACGATCCTCGGAGTCGTGGTAGACAAAGACCTCAACCTCATCGCCCTCCTTCATATCGAGGCGCGTAAAACGGTTAGGGAGCAACACCTCTGCACCCTCATCGTCGATAAGATAGAGTCCGAAATCGGAGATGCGCGACACCTTCAAAGTCTGTATTTGACCTGTTTTCATAATTCTAAATATTATTATAAGCGTATAAAGATACATCTTTTTCTCGGATTATGCAAATTACGACATCAAGATTGCGTATTTACTAATATTTTAATTATATTTGCCCTATATGAGCGAGATAATACGACAGCATCTAAAGGAGCAGGTGGCGGCACTACCCCACTCGCCCGGCATATACCAATACATCGACCGCAACAACAAGATTATCTATGTTGGCAAGGCTAAAGACCTCAAAAAGCGCGTGTCGTCGTACTTTGTCGAGAGCCGCGAACACTCGGCAAAGGTCATTGTTATGGTACGCCAGATTGTCGACATCAAGCATATCGTAGTCGACACCGAGCAGGATGCTCTACTACTCGAGAACTCACTGATAAAGAGCCTACAACCGCGTTACAACATCCTTCTTAAGGATGATAAGACCTACCCTTGGATAGTGATACGTCGTGAGCCATACCCTCGCGTGGAGTCGACACGACAACTTGTGCGCGACGGCTCGCAATACTTCGGTCCATATGGTTCGATAGCCACACAGCGTTCCATCCTTGAGTTTATACGCGAGGTTATACCTCTACGCACCTGCAAACTAAACCTCTCACAAGAGAAGATTGCAAAGGGCAAGTACCAATCTTGTTTGCAGTACCATCTCGGCAACTGCAAAGCCCCCTGTGAGGCACTACAAACCGAGGAGGAGTATGCCGAGAGCATAGCCCTTGTGCAGTCCATTCTCAAGGGCGATTTACGCCCCGTTAGACAGTGGCTCGAGGGGGAGATGATGCGCGCGGCCGAGGCACTTAAATTTGAACTTGCGGAGATATACAAACAGCGTCTTAAGTCGTTGGAGAGCTACCAGTCGAAGTCGGTTATTGTAAGTTCTAAAATCGTTGATGCTGATGTATTTACGATACTTAGCGAAGGTCTTGTAGACGAGGCTTTCTGCAACTTTATATCTATCCGTCACGGCTCTATCGTTGCGGTGCAGACAATACGAATGACCACAGGTATAGACACCTCACCCGAGGAACTTATAGCGCGCGGTATTCAGCACGTTGTAAACGAGTTTAACCACACCCTTGCACGCGAGGTTATAGTATCGCATCTACCTACCTCTGCCATACTCTTCAACGGCACAACATTCACCGTACCACAGCGTGGCGACAAGGCGGAATTGGTGGCATTCTCGCTACGCAGTGCGCGCCTATATCGTGCTGAATTGCAGAAGCGTATGGCACAGCGCAACCCCGAGCGACACACCGACAAACTTATGGAGGATATGCGTCGCGAGTTGCATCTTGAGCGCGAGCCACGACATATCGAGTGCTTCGACAACTCCAACCTTCAGGGTACAAACCCTGTAGCCTCGTGCGTGGTATTCCGCGACGGCAAACCATCGCGTAAGGAGTACCGCCATTTCAATATCAAGACCGTTGAGGGTCCCGATGACTTCGCCTCAATGCGCGAGATTGTACATCGTCGCTACTCGCGCCTACTCGATGAAGGAGCAGAACTTCCCGACCTTATCATCGTCGATGGCGGTAAGGGTCAGTTATCGAGTGCCTACGGCATACTCAAGGAGTTGGGCATCGAGAAGCGAGTGCCTATCGTGGGTCTTGCCAAGCGTTTAGAGGAGGTATTCTACCCTAACGACCCTGAACCATACTACTTGAGCCGTTTGGGCGAGCCTCTTAAGGTGGTATGCCATATTCGCGATGAGGCACACCGCTTTGGTATCACCTTCCACCGCAAGAAGCGCAGTCTTAACTTCCTCAACAGCGAACTTAGCGATATCAAGGGCATCGGCTCAAAGAGCGCAAACGAACTACTCAAGCACTTCAAGAGCGTAAAGGCGATTGCCAAGGCCTCGCAGGAGGAACTTAGCAAGGTGGTTGGAGCAAAGCGCGCAGCGATTATTTCCGACTATTTCAGCCGTAGCGACGCAAAATAGCGCAACATTTCGCCCCCTATTTTGGTCGTTTCGCCCGATACTGCACAAAGGTCATTTTAGCATCATAACCCGCACAACTCATTGATTGGCACGCAGTTTGCACTTCATTTCGAGTTCATAGAACAGATGTGCAGGCAACGATAAGAGAAAGAATATATTTTGCAGATTGACAAATAATTTATATCTTGCGACAAGAAAATTAATTATTAACCATTAAAACGCATTGCCTATCGAAAAATTTCTGCTCTTGAACAATTAAAACATAAGAGTATGAATGTGACTGTATTGAGCGATCGAGTATTGCTTAACAACTACCTTTCGGGGGATAGGAGTGCTATATCTGAACTTATAGAGCGTCATTCACGACGTGTGCGCAACTACATCGGTATGATGGTTAAGGACGATGCTGTTGCCGACGATATCTTTCAGGAGACATTTATCAAGGCGGTAAAGGTTATCGACGAGGGTGGCTACACCGACTCGGGCAAGTTCCTATCGTGGATATTGCGCATCGCACATAACCGCGTGTTGGACCACTTCCGTCGCGAGAAGTCGAGCCGTCAACTCAACGAGAAGGATGCTGGCTACGATGTATTGGGTACGCTACGCTTTGCAGAGAATACCGTTGAGGACAATATCGTGCATAGCGAACTTATGGATACGGTACGCCGTCTTGTGGAGGAGTTGCCCGACGACCAGAAGGAGGTTGTGCGCCTACGCTACTACTCTAAACTATCGTTTCAGGAGATTGCCGACCATACCGAGGTGAGCATCAACACCGCTTTGGGTCGTATGCGCTACGCACTCATCAACCTACGACGTATGATAAAGGAGAAAAATATTGTGCTTTGTTAGCATCGCGCACAATATATCCCATATAAGGCACGTTTTACTACCAAAACAGAATGCCTATGGGAGATATTGACACACGATTTTTAAACCTCTATGCCGACGAGCCTCTATTTTTAAGCGATGTCGTACAGGACGACGCGGAACTACTACTGCTCGACACCTGGTTAGCAGAGACACTTGGTATTCAAAGTGAAAACTGAAAACTGAAAGCTGAAAACTAAAAGGGGCTGACTAAAAAGTTACTTAGTCAGTCCCTATAACCTAAGAGAGTGAATAAAAAGATGTAGTTTTAGGCTTGCGAAGCCCGAAAAAGCGGAGTTTACTGAGCGTAAATGAGCATTCCCGGGGCAAGCCAATTTGTTGAGAGAATAGTGCAGATACTTTCGCTCGGCGAATTTCGAGGCGATGGGCTGTACTTAGGCGTACTGCCCATTGATGAGATAATTCGTTAGCGGAAGTAGGTGCGCTGTTATATCAACAAAGAACGACAAAATTCACTTCTTATTCACTCTCTTGCTTTATTTCTGACGGAAGTATATCTGTATCGGCACACCCGAGAAATCCCACTGCTCGCGGAGTTTGTTCTCCAAGAAACGACGATACGACTCCTTGATATACTGTGGCAAGTTCACGAAGAAGGCGAACTGCGGTGTTGGTGTAGGCAACTGGGTTACATACTTGATTTTAATATATTTGCCCTTAGTTGCTGCTGGTGGGTAGTTCTCGATAAGTGGCAAGAAGAACTCATTAAGATCCGATGTAGAGATACGACGCTTACGCGACTGGTATACTCGGATAGCAGCCTGCAACACATCGAGGATACGTTGCTTGTTAATTACCGAGGTGAAGATAATTGGAATATCGCTAAATGGAGCAAGTTTCTTCTCCAAGAACTCTCTCCACACCTTCATAGTGTTGCTATCCTTCTCCACCAAATCCCACTTGTTAACCACGATAACACAACCCTTGCGGTTGCGCACGATAAGGTTGTGGATATTGAGGTCCTGCGACTCGATACCCTGCTCTGCATCGAGCATAAGCACGCAGACATCCGAGTTCTCGATAGCGCGGATAGAGCGCATAACTGAATAGAACTCAAGGTCCTCGGTAACCTTACCCTTCTTACGCATACCTGCGGTGTCGATAAGGTAGAAGTCCATACCGTACATATTGTATCGTGTGTGGATAGAGTCGCGTGTAGTACCCGCTACGTTGGTTACGATATTGCGCTCCTGACCAAGCAAGGCGTTAGTCATAGATGACTTACCCACATTTGGGCGACCTACGATAGCGATGCGTGGGAGTGTAGCGTCATACTCGGCAGAGGTATCCTCTGGGAGGTTAGCAAGGATAGCATCCATCATATCGCCTGTACCGCTACCCGACATTGAACTAATGCAGAATGGCTCGCCAAGACCCAATGCGTGGAACTCGTGAGAGTAGTAGATAAGGTCGTAGGTATCCACCTTGTTGCATACGAGCATAACCTTCTTGCCAGAACGACGCAAGATATCTGCCATCATCATATCGAGGTCGGTGATACCTGTGCGCACCTCAACAAGGAAGAGGATAAGGTCTGCCTCGTCGATAGCCAACATTACCTGACGGCGAATCTCATCCTCGAAGATATCCTCAGAGTTGACGGTGTAACCACCAGTATCGATAACCGAAAACTCCTTACCATTCCAATCGGTCTTGCCATAGTGGCGGTCACGTGTTGTACCAGCAGTCTCGTCGACAATTGCCTGACGCTGACCTACAAGACGATTGAAAAGTGTTGACTTACCCACATTTGGGCGACCTACAATTGCAACCAAACTCATAATCTACTATCTTTTATATTTCCTATATCTCTTATTTATCGTATATCTACATATTTCGGCACAAAGATAAGTCAATTAGTTGGAATATGGAAACTTTAGAAAATATTTACTCCAATTTTTGGTTTATTTATTTATAATAAGTATCTTTGAAGGATAATATTTGACTCTATGGCGGGCTATGTACGACATATTATGGCTTTTGTGGCGGTGGCACTTCTCTCGGGGGCGGGAGCGAGGGCTATGGCACAGGAGTATCCCAACCCCTTTATGCCATATGGCCAGAAGCAGGGCAAGGTTAAGACCGAGTGGGGCGCGGGCATAGGTGGTGTCTACACTGGCTTTGGCAGGATATCTTCCGATGCGGTGAGGCTAAACACACGTCTCGGCATTCAGGGACACTTAAATATGGGTGTGGTCATAGGTCGCTACTTGGGCGTAGAGAGCAAGATAATCTTCGAGAAGGGCGGCATAGATGCCGAGTACCGAGGCAAGGTCTACGACATCACCACCACAGCCTTCGAGATGCCACTGCTACTATCGATACGCCTTTGGGATGGTGCAGTAAGGGTGAATGGTGGTGTGCAGTTTGGTCTTATATCCAATGGCGGTTACCTCGACGGCAGGGAGAGTTATATGTTTGGCACAGTGACACCGACGTGGAACTTTGCATCGGGCGTAGGTATACGTCTTAGGCAAAATGTCCTTGTGGAGTTAAGATATACCCACGCCTTGCAGGATGGAGCAAACCAACTTGGGGCAGGAGCAAAAGGTGCGGGACTCGACTTTACAACCCGCACACATAAAGTGATGCTTGGTGTATCACTGATACTATAATAGACTATGAGCGAAGAGATTATAAAGGAGATAATCGTTGAGGGCGTAGATGCCCGCGAACTATATGGCGCGCAGGATGCCTATCTTGAGCAGATGCGCGAGTTATGCCCCAAGGTGAAGATTGTGGCTCGTGGCAGCCAGATTAAGGCTTTGGGAGCAAAGAGCGATGTTATGGCATTCGAGCGCAGAATGAATGCCCTTGTGGAGTACTATATAAAGTATGGTCACATCTCCTCGGAGGTGGTGTCGCAGGCATTCTCATCGAGCCTTACGGAGTTATCGGTTGAGCCACCAGCCGTAGATAAGGATGTTATTGTCTATGGTAACAATGGCGCAATAATACGCGCCCGCACCGTAAACCAGCAACGTCTGGTAAAACTTGCCGAGAAGAACGACCTGCTCTTTGCTGTAGGTCCCGCAGGTTCGGGCAAGACATATACGGCTATCGCATTGGCTGTAAGAGCATTGAAGGAGCGCGAGATACGACGCATCATCCTCACACGCCCCGCTGTTGAGGCAGGCGAGAAACTCGGTTTCCTGCCGGGCGATATGAAGGAGAAACTCGACCCATATCTACAGCCTTTGTACGACGCCTTGAACGATATGATTCCCGCAGCCAAACTGCAGAAGTATATCGAGGAGGGTACGGTGCAGATTGCGCCGTTGGCATATATGCGTGGTCGCACCCTCGACAACGCCTTTGTAATTCTTGACGAGGCGCAGAACACCACCCTATCGCAGATAAAGATGTTCCTTACGCGAATGGGTCGCAATGCCAAGTTTATCGTTACGGGCGACGTTACACAGATAGACCTTCCACGACGCTCGGATAGCGGTCTTACACGCGCTATGGAGACCCTCAAGAACATAGAAGGCATAGGTATTGTAGAGTTTGATAAGCGCGACATCGTGCGTCATCAACTTGTGAAGTATATTGTAGATGCCTTTGAGCGCAGGGAAGATTTGGAGAATGGACTGAAAATAAATAAAGAGGATAAATAAACAATCAACTAAAATTTAACTAATATGGACAAGAATTTGAAGGGCTTGAAGCCAGCATTGGTGTGGAAACACTTTGCAGAGATTTGTAACATCCCTCACCCATCGCACCACGAGGATGCCATCCGCGCATACATCGTGAAGTGGGCAGAGGAGTTGGGTTTGGAGCATAAGGTTGACGAGGCTCAGAACGTATATGTATATAAGCCAGCAACTCCAGGTATGGAGGACCGCAAGGGTATCATCCTTCAGGCACACACCGATATGGTGCCACAGAAGAACAACGAGACTGTATTCAACTTCGAGACCGACCCTATCGAGGCATATATCGATGGCGAGTGGGTAACAGCCAACGGTACAACCCTTGGTGCTGATAACGGTATCGGTCTTGCTGCCGCTATGGCTGCTATGGAGGATGCCGACCTTGTACACGGACCACTTGAGTGCTTGTTCACCGCTACCGAGGAGACAGGTATGGATGGTGCTTTCGGTCTTAAGGGCGGTATGCTCAAGGGCGAGATTTTGCTCAACCTCGACTCTGAGACCGAGGGCGAGTTGTATGTTGGTTGCGCTGGTGGTATGGATGTAAACGTTACATTCAAGTACCGCGAGCAGCCTCTTGAGGGCAAGTTTGCAGCCTACAAGGTTACTGTTAAGGGTCTTAAGGGCGGTCACTCTGGTATCCAGATTGGTACACAACGCGCTAACGCCAACAAGGTATTGTTCCGTTTGTTGCGTCAGGAGACCGAGTCTTACGGTTTGGAACTTGCATCTGTAGAGGGTGGTAATATGCGTAACGCTATCCCTCGCGAAGCTTGGGCAGTGGTTGTAGTACGCGAGGCAGAGAAGGCTATCTTCGAGGCTAACGTTAAGACATACGAGAAGGTTATCATCAAGGAGTTCGAGGGTATCGAGGACTCTATCGAGATCTTTGCAGAGCCTATCGAGTGTCCAAAGGTTATCATCCCACACCTTGAGTCACACTCACTTATCCGCGCTATCTGCGGTTGCCCTAACGGTGTACAGCGTATGTCTATCGCTATGGAGGGTTTGGTACAGACATCTTCTAACTTGGCTATCGTGGTATCTAACGGCTCTACAGTTGAGGTTAAGTGCTTGTTGCGCTCATCTGTAGATACAGAGAAGGCAGAGTTGGCAGGTGCTATCTCTTCAGTATTCGAGTTGGCAGGTGCCGACGTAGAACTTTCGGGTGCTTACAGTGGTTGGAATCCTAATATGAAGTCTCCAATCTTGCACACTATGCTCGAGTCATACGAGAAACTATATGGCGTTAAGCCATCAGTGACTGCTATCCACGCAGGTTTGGAGTGCGGTATCATCGGTGCTAAGTATCCAGGTATGGATATGATTTCGTTCGGTCCTACCATCTGCTACCCACACTCTCCAGATGAGAAGGTAAATATCGCTTCAGTTGAGAAGTTCTACGACTTCTTGCTTAACACCTTGCGTAACGCTCCTCTAAAGTAGTAACGAAGGATAACCCTAATTACGAATAAATAGAAGATTTCTCAATGAGAGAGCAGACGCTTGACAGGCCAACCGTAGAGAGGGAGGCTAAATGGTTTGTAGTCATCAACCCCGCATCCGGCTCGGGTAAGGGGTTGACCGACTACCCTCTTATCTCCAAACTCTTGCGCGACAACGGCATACGCCACGAGGCCGTATTCACCGAACATAAACACCACGCCACCGAACTTACGGTCTCTGCCATAGAGAGTGGCTACAGACATATCATCGTGGTGGGTGGCGACGGCACTCTTCACGAAGTGGTAAATGGCGTTTTCATACAAAAGAGAGCAGATAGTTCGGATATAACCATAGCGATGATATCTACGGGTACGGGTAACGACTGGATACGAATGTTCGGCATCCCTACGCGCTACTCGGAGGCTATACGCGCTATCAAGGAGGGTTACACCTTCCTGCAGGATGTTGGCGAGGTACACTACGAGGAGTCGAAGGTGCGCCAGGTGCGCTATATGGCGAATGTCGCTGGTTTGGGCTTCGACGCTGCAGTCATCAAGCGTACGCTTACAAGCAAGGCCAAGGGCTACCTCGGTCGTGGTGGTTACTTCTGGTGCTTGATACGCTCCTTCTTCTCGCATAGAGCCACTGGTACTAAGATATGGGTCGACGACGAACTTATATACAACAACCTACTCTTTAGCATCGCTATCGGTGTTGGTAAGTATAATGGTGGTGGTATCCAGCAGTTGCCTGCGGCTGTTGCCGACGATGGTCTGCTCGACATCACAATGATACGCCCCGTACACTGGTGGCACGTCATCTTCCGCCTACGTCGTCTCTTTAACGGTACTATCTACTCTATCGGTCACGTCATCCACGCACAGGGCAAGCGTGTACGCATAGAGTCATCGCCCGAAACCCCATTGGAGATTGACGGTGAGCTATATGGTCACACCCCTGTAGAACTGCAGGTCATACCCCGCGAGGTAAGGGTTATTATCAACAAGACGTTTATCGACAAACTTAAAGCGTAGCCCAAAAGGCTACGCTTTTTTGCAAATTAGCGTGAGTAATGAGTGATTAGCAATGGTTAAAAGTCTACGACTTTTAATGGGTCAGGCATTTAATATTTCTTTCTACCAATCTCTCTTTCTTCTGCCCACAAAATTAATAATTCGGAATATATTTGCATTATTCTACAATTTTTAGCATCTTTGCAACGAATATGAGTTAATGTGTAGCAAGCAAACTGAAAATTGAATTTTTAAGGGAGGTTCTATAAATTAGGTTGAGTTGATTTTGTGAGATATTTCGGATAGATTTCTTATCTGTTTCGAGGGCGCTATGCGGGCATAGCAACCGAGAAAAGATATGAAAGATGCCGAAATAGACACAAAAGCGACCGAA
>JAGCKG010000078.1 GCA_017647625.1 Alistipes sp.
ACTCTATAGAATCATTTTTTGGTCATTTGAAGGATCATTTGCGATTACATCGAGGGCTTTCAAATGAGCATTTCAAAAATTTTGTTAAATGGTATCTGTACCTCCAAAGCAATCAGGGGAAAATCGCCAAAAAGAATGAGCGAGAGAAATAAATCTCTCGCCCATTTTAAGATTCAAAAAGCGCCACTTTTTGCATCATTACCTATTTTAACGTACATCCCATCGTCGCCTTTTTCGCCCTGTGTAACACTTGGCACCTTTCTGACAATAAAACTGGTCTCGGGTGTGTGGTATGTAATTGTAAATAATATTATTACAAATTACTCATTACTAATTACTCATTACTAATTACTCATTACTAATTACTAATTTTAGCGAGGTTTTCTCACCTTATCGTACATATCGCCTAATTTCTCCTGCTCGCGGAGTTTCTGGAGTTCGTACATACGGTCGCGGTGCTTGGCGGCAGCCATAAAGTCGAGACCCTTTGCCGCCTTCTCCATCTCTGTGCGTGCCTCTTCGATAAGTTTATCGATGCTCTTTTCTATTGTTGTAGCACCATTCGTAGAGTAGTTTAGGAACTGCTCGGCAACGATATCGCCCACGCCACTATCCATATCTGTGTACTTGGTCTCCTCCTCCGCACTCGCTGCGATAAGGTGGCTCTGGGTTGGACCACTCCTGCGCGCCTTTTTGGGGAAGCAGTTATTCTCGAAGTTATACATCACCTGTTTGCTACGTCGGCGGTTGCTCTCGGTTAATGCTACACGCATAGTGTCGGTTACGGTTGCGCCATAGAGTATTGCAAGACCCTTTTCGTTACGCGCTGCACGACCCGAAATCTGTGTTATGGAGCGCACATCGCGCAAGAAACCCTGCTTGTCGGCATCAAGTATTACTGCGAGGCTGACATCCGGAAGGTCGATACCCTCACGCAAGAGGTTTACTCCCACGATAACATCTATGCGGTCCTCGCGTAGGTCGTCGAGAATCTTAACTCTGTCGAGGGTGTCTATGTCGGAGTGTAGATAGGCATTCTTGATGCCCACGTTACTCAAATAGCGCGACATCTCCTCCGACATCGCCTTTGTGATGGTTGTGATTAGTGCCTTGCTACCGCTTCTGATAACGCCATTTAGGGTGTCTATGATATCATCTATCTGATGTCTTGTATCACGTACGTTTAGTGCTGGGTCGACAACGAAAGTAGGGCGTATCAACTGCTCTACAATCTCGCCATTGCTTGCACCCAGTTCGTACTCTGCGGGCGTGGCACTCACATAGATAACCTTATTGGTGATATTCGTGAACTCGTGAAACTTGAGAGGTCTGTTGTCGAGTGCTGCGGGTAGACGGAAGCCATACTCCACAAGATTCTCCTTGCGGGCGCGGTCGCCACCATACATACCTCTTACCTGTGGTACTGTGACGTGGCTCTCATCTATTATGGTGAGGAACTTCGTTGGGAAGAAGTCCATTAGGCAGAATGGGCGCGAGCCAGGCTCACGACCATCCAAATAGCGAGAGTAGTTCTCAATGCCCGAGCAGTAGCCCAACTCGTTTATCATCTCAAGGTCGTACTCCACACGTTGTTTTATACGCTGTGCCTCCACCTCGCGACCCTCGCGCTCGAAGAATGCTATCTGCTTTGCCAAGTCCTCTTTTATGTCGTGCATTGCGCGCACAATATGCTCGCGCGATGATACAAAGAGGTTGCAAGGGTATATGGTTACAGAGTCGAGACTATTTAGTCGCTGTCCTGTTGCGGGGTCAACGCTATATATCGCCTCAATCTCGGTGTCGAAGAATACTATTCTAAAGCACTGATTACCAAACTCTCCCAACGATGACATAATGTCGATAGTATCTCCCGTAACGCGGAATGTTGCGGGCTGTAGAACGCTGTCGCTACGGGTGTATAGGGCATCCACAAGTTTTATAAGCAGGTCCTTGCGCATATACCTGTCGCCGACCTTTAGGTTTATGGATGTCTCGTGAAAGTCCTCGGGGTTACCGCAACCGTAGATACACGATACACTCGATACCACAATCACATCTTTACGTCCCGATAGCAATGTTGCTACGGTGCGTAGTCGCATCTTCTCAATCTCATCGTTTATCGAGAGGTCCTTTTCGATGTAGGTGTCTGTGGTAGGTAGATATGCCTCTGGCTGATAGTAGTCGTAATAGGATACGAAGTACTCTACGGCATTCTCTGGAAAGAAGTTCTTAAATTCGTTGTATAACTGCGCTGCGAGAGTCTTGTTGTGACTAATCACCAACGTTGGAAGATTTATTTTCTCTATGGCGTTGGCTATGGTAAATGTCTTTCCCGAGCCAGTTACGCCAAGCAGGGTAGTGCCTTCGGTGTCGTTGTCCAACACCGACTCGACTATCTTTTCTATTGCCTGTGGCTGGTCGCCTGTAGGCTTATACTCTGCAACTAACTTGAAGTCCATAACAAAGACAAAGGTAACGAAAATTATCTTATCCCAAATACAATGCCTGAAAATATTTATATAGTAAAGCGTTTATATTAGTTGTTTATTTGTGAAATTTTTGCTATCTTTGTAGTGTCGTGGATTTTATATCCGCGATATTACATATTTTGATGAAAGTGTATTAGCTTTTATCCTTGAATGGAAATCTGGAAAATTTCAATGCTACAAGGAAAGCAACACACTCGTCACTCCGTATTGTTTAGTCTGGGGTGTTCTATACCCTGTACTCGATACGAGTGTGGGGTATTGTTTATTTGTAGCATAGGTGTTCCAGAACCTCCATTCAGATAGACTAATCAACTCCACACTTTCTTTATACATACATTTCCATTTTGGAGTTGGGTGGTTTTAAGCGCAAATATTAACTTAAAACATAGATGCTTATGACACAAACTAGACAACAACACTATCTCGCACCCGAATTTGAGGTGCTTGATATCGAGGTAGAGCAGGGCTTTTCACTTTCTAATTTGGAAGATCCCGAAGAGAAGCCAGAACAGGGTTGGTAATAATTACAAAACAACATAAACAATGAAAAAACTTTTATTTGCAGTGTGTGCGCTATTAGGTTTTATAGCGTGTACACAAAACCATATTGAGGAGCAGTCGGCTATTAGTACCGATGCTCCAGAGACCATTAAAGTGGGGTTTGAGGATGGCCAGACCCGCATCCAGCTAAACGAAGCGCAGAAGACTGTATGGACTAAGAATGACTTGGTATCAGTTTTCTATAAGAGTGATGCCAATCAAAAGTGGGAGTATCGTGGCGAGACTGGTGAGCGTGTGGCAGAACTTTATCGCGTTGATGCTGGCACAGCAAGTAGTACTATGAACTATGTTGTATTAGCATATCCATATAGTACAGACTATGTGATATCAACAGCTACTGGCAATATTGAGACTACTTTGCCTGCTACACAGCACTATGCCGCAGGTAGTTATGGAGTTGGTGAGAACTTGATGGTATCACGTAGTGAGTTTACTCAATTCTCACTAAAGAGTGTTTGCGGTTGGTTGAAGTTGCAACTTACTGGAGATGGTGAAGTTATTAAGAGCATCAAGTTTCGCGGAAATAACGATGAGCAGGTAGCAGGTCTTATATACGTAGACACCGAGACAGCAGAGGCGACCCTTGCATCAGAAATGGGCGGCTCGGATGATAATAATTCAGGCGGTAATTTGGTTTTCGATGACACTATCCTTACCGAGGTTACCCTCGATTGTGGCGAGGGCGTAACGCTTGGTGTAGAGGTAACATCGTTCTATATTTCGATTCCTCCACAGGCCTTTGAGGATGGTTTTACAGTAGAGATTGAGAGTGATGGCTACAAACCAATGACTCTTTCAACAGAGAATGAGCTTGTTATCGAGCGAAATACTATTCAGCCGATGGCAAGTGTAAAAGTTGAATTAGAACAGTCTACGCCTGAACCGATAAATAATATAATATACTATACAACTTCGGGTAACGTGAAATACACTGATTTACCAACTACTGGTTGGGGTGCTAATATCATTAGTCACGAATATATAAATAATGGCAGCAAAGGTGTTATCATATTTGATGGTGATGTTAAGACTATCCCAGCAAGCGCATTTATATGGAAATCGACATCTAAGTCATTAGTTAGCATAACTATACCTTCTAGTGTGACAGTCATACAGAGTGGAGCATTTATGAACACAGATATTACAAGTATCGTAATTCCAGAAAATGTAACGTCATTGGGGTCACGTGCTTTTTATGGCTGCTCAGATTTAAAAGAAGCCTATTTTAAATCGACCACACCTCCTAGCGTAGCAGGAGAAGTTTTTATAGTTAAATCTAATGGGTATGAAAAGCCGACATATTATAGTAACTTCACCATTTATTGTCCTATTGGTTCAAAGAATTTATATCGTTCAAAGGTAGTCGGTACCCAACCATATGAAGTTGTTGAATATGATTATAGTCTCAACAAACTATAGTTCTAATTTTTAATCTTACATAAATTCTCGGAAAAAATATTTAGAGTGTAGTACGATACACAATAATAAAGAGGCTGACGCATGGTCCTTATCGGACTTTTTAGTCAGCCTCATATATTTTCGTCATCGCAAAGAATTGCGGCACAACCGTGCTGATACGCACAAACTCTCTATGCAATTCTGTGGCAATCTACCTTTGTGTTTGCCTCAATAGTAAGGTGCGCCTCGCGCGAGATTAATTATTGGGAGACAACAGAGACGGCAGGGAGATTTCTGTGATACCCGACCTCGTTGTCGTCTCTTCCGTCTCTTTCGTCCCTCTCGTCTCTTTTTATCAAAAAGGCAAAGCCTTTTAACCATTACTAATTACTCACTACTCATTACTAATTAAAACGACAAGACCGACCCAAAACAGGTCGGTCTTGCATATCATAGCGCAACAAAAAGGACTACTCCTCGTCGTTGTTGTACTCTGGGAGTTTGAACTCGGTGAAGCCTGCCTGAACAAGGATGTTGTACCAAGCGAAGCACTTCTTCATATCTGAAACGTGTACGCGCTCGCGGTCGTACTCTGGGAGTACCTTTGCGAACTCTGCCTCGATCTTGTCGGCAGACTCCTTGTGTGAGATAGTCTCCTTACCGCCTGTGTAGTTCCAGATGTTGGTGAATACATCAGCAAGTGCGATATCCTCGCCCTCAGTAAACATAGAGATCTCAGTAAGTGCGCTTACGCGAGCATTTGATGATGCGTTCATACGCTTGCCATCGAGCAATGACTCCACGATAACGCCACGCATAGACTGTGCAATATACTTGTATAGACCTGGCTGACCAGAAATTGCCAATATATCCCTTAATTCCATAGTTTTATAAATAGTTAAGTTTGTTGTATTTTTATTTTAACCACGCAAAGGTAAGCAATTTTCGCAAATAATTGCAAAATTTTGGACTATGAGTTTGATGATTTTCAATTTTTCAAAACAAATTGTATATTTGTAGAAAATATTTAGGGAGGTTCTATAAATTAGGTCGAGATGATTTTGTAGGCTATTTCGAGCAGATTCATTATCTCTTATGAGGGCGCAATGCGAGCATTGTAACCGAGTAAAGATAAGGAAGATGTCGAAATAGGCACAAAAGCAAC
>JAGCKG010000079.1 GCA_017647625.1 Alistipes sp.
CGAGAGTTACGAAAGTATATTAACTACTATAATAACGACCGTATTAAACTAAAATTAAACGGAAAGAGTCCGGTGCAATACCGAACTCTTTACCAATAAAAATCTTTTTATTAATCAGTCCAACTTTTTGGGGTCAGTACAGTTTTTGGGGAGTTGTTATTTTATTTATATCTTTACAACAAATTACTTTGTTATGGATAAACACATCACAAAATGGATGCCTGGAGAGAATTCGATTGGCGAGTTGTTTAATGCATTCCCAGAACTTAATGTACGACAAGTAGCGCGAGCGATGGGTGTTAATGAGACGCTTATGCAACAATATGTCAATGGCTCTAAGCGACCATCGCCTGAGCGCCGTGTAGAGATAGAGCGTTACCTTCACAACCTTGCTGAGCGCCTATCAAGTGTTAAACTACTATAATATAACGAGTTTAATTCCTGGTTCTATTATAATTTGAGGAGGATGACTAAAAAATTTTGTAATATTTTTGTTGGATAGTTAGGTGTTAGCTACGCAAAGTAAACTAAGAATGTGAAAGGTAAGGTATGCTCCGCACGAGTTTATAAATGTGCGTCACAGACACCTTACCTTTCACATTTCCGTTTTCACCTTTCAGTTTGAAAGGTAAGCCTTTCATTACAGGTTGCCGAGTGCGATATTTGTCTCGCGGATGATACGCATTGTTGAGTCATCCTCTACGAAGATTGAGTTTAGACCCTGCTGTTCCTGTGCTGGGTCGCCAGTGTAGTCGTCGCCCTTTGCCCAATACTCGTGGTCCTCGACATTGGTCTGGGCGTAGCCACCCCAACTCCAGAAGTTGCAACCTGCGAAGACATCGTTCTGCTGTTTAGCCTTGACAATAAGGTCAAAAACGAATGTATAGTACAAGTCGCGACAGATAACGGGGCTACCCTTATGGAAGTCCATATTGTCGCGAGGCATACCGAACTCCTCAACAACAACTGGCTTATTAATCTTGCGACCAAGTTCCAAGTGCATATTGATATACTCCTCGGTATAGGCGCACGACTGCTCCAAGTCCTCGCGCATCTTATCGCCACGCATCCACTTCCAGTTATATGGCCAAACGTGGCAGTTGATATAGGAGATCTCGTCGATGGCGTGTATCTTCTGGCAGAGGTCCATATCCCACTCACAGCCGTAGTAACCCTCTGACCCAGTGGAAATCATATGGTTAGGGTCGAGCGAGCGGATAAGTTTTGCAGATGTTGCAAGCCACTCTGCAAAGGCCTCCTTGTTGTCTTGCTCCTTGCTACTAAAGGCGCGTGGCTCGTTAGAAATCTGCCAAGAGAAGATTGCTGGATCGTCGATATACTTGATGCCTGTATAGCGGTTTGTGCGCGATACGATATACTTAACGTGGTCGTAGAAGATCTGCTTTGCGCGCTCGTTACGCACGAACTCGCCAGCGAAGGTGTTGTACGAAAACCAACCATCTACGCGAGGTACCAATACTGGAGTCTCGTTAGCCCACGCTACATACTGCGTATAACCACCGCTCCACTCCCAAGCGTTGTTGAAGTACAATACCGCTGTCATATCGCGCTTGCCAAGTTCCATTAGCAGGTAGTCCAAGCCTGCCAATACCTCGTCGTTATATACGCCTGGCTCTGGCTGTAGGTTTGGCTCAATCTTACCGAGCAGACCATTCTCGCCCTCGCCACCAACAAGGATGCGGAGGTTGTCGATGCCGTTCTCCTTCATAAAGTCGAGTTCCTTGCCCAAACGCTCGCGGTTGCCACCCTCGCCCTCGGAACCGAGAATAGCACCATACCAGAAGTTTGTGCCTACGAAGTAGTAGGGCTTGCCGTCGCGCATAAACTGTCCATTCTCAACAGTTATAAAGCTCTTGGTATCAGCATTTTTAGCCCTTGATGAGCAACCAACAGCCACAAGCATAACCGCAACTGCGCAACACAATAATGTAAATCTCTTCATTACTCTATAGTTTTTATAATTTTAGTCTAATGTGCTGTGTAACACAGCGCAAAAATAATAAATTTTTTGCAGATATAAAACAGTCGCTAAAAACAGACTAAAAAAGGCTCATCATATTTGTAAATTTGGTGGGGAATTTATACTTTTGTAGGGTGAAATTGCACACATATCCCCCTACTTGTGCGTTTGGGAATGTAAGTCATTGTGTAGCAATTGGTTATATTGTTAATAGCGGGCGGTTTATGCTCGACAAAATAGAGTGAATAATGCGAGTAATCTTATCTGGTGGCGGTACGGGCGGACATATCTATCCTGCGGTCTCGGTAGCCGAGGCCCTGAAGCGTAAATATGGTAGCGATGTGGAGATACTCTTTGTGGGTGCAGAGGGTAAGATGGAGATGGAGAAGATACCTGCGCTTGGATATGCAATCAAGGGTCTTCCTGTGGCGGGTCTACAGCGTAAGTTTACGCCTAAAAACCTGCTGTTGCCCTTTAAGGTTGCGGAGAGTGTGCGTCGTGCAAAGCGCATCATCCGCGAGTTCAAGGCCGACATAGTTGTGGGCTTTGGTGGTTATGCCTCGGCACCAGTGCTATGGGCAGCACAGCGTCTGGGTGTGCCTACGATTATTCAGGAGCAGAACTCCTATGCGGGACTAACGAACAAACTGCTGTCGAAGCGCGCAAGGCGTATATGTGTGGCGTACGATGGTATGGAGCGATTCTTCCCAAAGGAGCGCATCGTGATGACGGGTAATCCGTTGCGTGGTCGCTTTACTGCCGATGCAGGTAATAGAGCAGAGGCGTTGAGTCACTACGGTTTGAACGATACATTGCCTGTGGTGTTGGTTGTGGGTGGTTCACTCGGTACGCGCACGCTGAACGAGATGATGAAGGCGTGGATATTGACGCTTAATGGCGAAGCCCCAGTGCAGGTGATATGGCAGACGGGAAAGTTCTACGAGCGAGAGATGCAGGAGTTCTTAAAGGCGCATCCTACAAAGAACATCTGGCAGGGTGCTTTCATCGAGCGTATGGACTATGCCTACGCTACTGCCGATGTAGTGATATCGCGTAGTGGTGCTTGCACTGTATCGGAGTTGTGCTTGGTGGCTAAGCCTACGATATTTGTGCCATCGCCAAATGTGGCGGAGGATCATCAGACCAAGAATGCGCAAGCATTGGTGGAGAGAGGTGCTGCCGAGATGGTGCGCGATAGTGAGGCTGTGGCGCGCGGTATGGCGGAGGCTGTAGCCTTGACTGGCGATGCGGAGCGTTTGGAGCGTCTTTCGGCAAATATCGCCACGCTCGCAATATCGGATGCGGCAGACAGAGTGGTGGCAGAGATAGAAAAGGAGTTAAACAAGACTCTATAGTAGAGAACAGGGATGAAGCGTAATTACGAAAATATATACTTCCTCGGCATTGGAGGTATAGGTATGAGTGCCTTGGCGCGTTACTTCCTCCACGAGGGTTATCGTGTGGCGGGCTACGACCTTACGGCAACACCTCTAACAAGAGCATTGGAGAGCGAGGGTGCATTGATACATTACGAGGATGATGTGAATCTCATTCCAGAGGTTATGCGCTCACCAGAGAGTACTCTTGTGGTGCTGACACCAGCCATTCCTTCGGACCATAAGGAGTGGGCGTGGCTCAAAGAGCAGGGCTTTGTTATCGAGAAGCGTTCGCAGATGCTTGGCGTATTGAGCGAGGGTAAGTGTGTTATGGCTGTGGCGGGTACGCACGGCAAGACCACAACATCGACACTCGCATCGTGGCTCAACTATGCTGTTGCGGAGGAGGGTAGTGCCTTCCTCGGTGGCATATCGCGCAACTTCAACTCAAACCTTGTTTTGGGTGAGGGTAGAAGGCTTGTTGTCGAGGCAGATGAGTATGACCGTTCGTTCTTGCGTCTTAACCCCGATGTGGCGGTTATTACGGCTACGGATGCTGACCACCTCGATATCTACGGCACGCCCGAAGCTATGGTGGAGGCCTTCGAGCAGTTCGCCTCGCAGATAAAGAGGGGTGGTGCGCTTATCCTTAAGCAGGGTGTAGACCTTAACTTCGATGCTTCGGAGCGTATGTTGTACCGCTACTCGTGCGACAAGGGTGGCGACTTCTATGCCGAGAATATCGCGCTCGAGGAGGGTGGATATTATCGTTACGATATCGTTCTACCTGATGGTCGCGTGGAGGGTTGCACGCTAGGCATCTTGGGTAAGGTGCATATCGAGAACTCTATTGCTGCGGTGGCTATGTTGTGGTGTGCGTCAAAGATTGAGGGCAAGAGTCTCGACTATGACAAACTACGCAGGGCGTTGCGCGAGTTTGAGGGCGTGAAGCGACGTATGGAGGTCTATGTAAACACCCCAGAGCAGGTCTATATTGATGACTATGCTCACCATCCAGAGGAGTTGCGTGCAACGATGACATCGCTACGTGGTATATTCCCAAATCGTAGGTTGGTGGCGGTTTTTCAGCCACATCTCTACACTCGTACGCGCGATTTTGCCAAGGAGTTTGCCGAGGTATTGTCGATGGCGGACAAGGTTGTTATGGTGCCGATATACCCAGCACGCGAGTTGCCGATAGAGGGTGTTACATCGGAACTTATAGGCAAGGATATAACCGCAGAGTGGGAACTTGTGGAGCGTGATGACGTGGCGGAGTATCTGAAGCGTGAGAATACCGACGTTACGGTGACCTTTGGTGCGGGTAACATCGATGTTATCTGTTCGGAGGTAGCGAGAGTGATAACTGCAAAACTTGGATAGCGATGCTTAAAAAGATAGCCAAATGCTGTGTTCATATGGTGCTGTGGGTGCTACTCATAGCCACAATAGTGTGGGCGGGTAGGCTGTCGAAGAGTCATAAGGATACGGCACTTGTAAGTAGTACCGATATCGAGGTGAGAGGAGGCGGTGGTAACCCGCTGGTATCTTCCGAAGATATAAGCCTGTGGCTAAAGGAGCAGGGTGTACACCCCGAGGGTTCGATACTCTCGAAGGTAGATATAGCCTCTATCGAGAGAGTTGTGGGTGCGCACAATGCTGTGGCAAGGGTTAATGTATATCTTGGCTACGATGGTCGAGTGAAGGTGGATGTTGAACAGCGCGAGCCTATAGCGAGACTGCGTGTGTCGGGATACGATATGTATCTTACGGAGGATGGTTATGTACTGCCTGCAAAGGGGTGTAATGCTTCCCACGTTAAGGTCATTACGGGAGACTACGCTCCGCTCTTTGGTAGCGGTTATGCTGGCTCTGTGGCAACGATAGTGCGTGACTCGATAGCCTCGTTGGATAGATATATGGTGGAGTTGGAGGAGTCGAAACTACCATACTTTAAACTTCACATCGAGAATGACAAGGCGTTGAGAGAGGTGAAACGCTCTGCGCCCAAGCGAAGCATCTTCGACTCGAAGGAGAAGTTTGCAATTATCGAGAAGGACTATCTGGAGCGTCGTAGTAAGGCCACCGAGGAGCATAACATCAAGAGTCGTTTGATAGACGAGGATATCGCGGCTATAGAGCGTGCTATTGAGGAGGCGTTGAGTCTCAAGCGTAGCCTTGTCAAGCAGGCGGAGGAGTTTGACGCTATGGTGGCGATGATACGCCATATTATAGGCGACGGCTTTCTCTGTGCCGATGTGGCGCAGATAGTGGCTTCGGGGGGTAAGAGTAGTACGTTGCAACTTGCCGTAATACCTCGCTCGGTAAATGCAACCGTAGACCTTGGCACTACGGAGAACTTAGAGCGTAAACTTGCAACATTGCGCAGGTTTTACGATAAGGGTCTTAGCCGTATTGGCTGGGATAAGTATAGCAATATCAGCCTCCGCTATGATGGTCAGGTGGTGTGCAGATAGCTAAATTAGGAGAATAAATAGGATAAGGGATGTTCTATAAATTAGTAAATTAAGTTTAACAATAGGAAGTTTTATTTTATATTTCGGTCGCTTTTGTGTCTATTTCGGCATCTTTCTCATCTTTCCTCGGTTGCTATGCCCGCATAGCGCCCTCGAAAGAGATAAG
>JAGCKG010000080.1 GCA_017647625.1 Alistipes sp.
ATAGCAGATGAAGAAGTTATTTAATTGGTTATGCATCAGTAATCGTCCAGCGCACATCCTCTGCGTATGCTTAATGAGCATAGTGCTTGGCTGGCAATGCGGTGTAGGTGCTATAATCGCTCTCGAATACAAAGATGTACAACGTGGTGGCTGGGAGTGCTGGGACTGGCTCGATGTCGTAGCAGGAGCGATTGGATGTGTAATTGGCGGAGGTGTACACTTCGCAATATTCAAACATTGGTAGAATGGATTGGCAGGGAATAGCAGCGGTAATAACTGCAATAGGTGTTATCGTCTTGGGTTGGTTTCAGTACAACCAGCAGACGAAGAATAAGGAGACAGAGGCTCGACTGAAGAGGCGTGAGGAGGAAGATAAAGAGTCACGCAAGCAGGAGAAGGTGGCCTCACAGATGATATATCGTGAACTGTGGGGGTTGCTCCATAACCTCGATGGGGCATTGAGAGTATATATCGTGCAGCCGCATCCTTTAGATAGGGCAAAGTTCATCAGCGTACAATATGAGGTGCTGAGCGAAGGGATGATAAGCATAATGCCGATGGTGCATCGTATGCCGATAAGTCACCTGCCAGGTTTTGTTGTCGAGTTGGAGAGCAACGACTTCCTATATTGGTGTAGTCAGGCATCTGTGAAGGATGGCAGAGCGCGCTCCGTGATGCACAACATAGGCACTGATAAGATGTGTGCTGTGCGTATGAAGGATGATGGAGTGTGGAAAGGTAACATAGTTGTAGATTTTGACGACAGGTACATAGACGAGGAAATAGTTAAGGAGAAACTTATCGAGGCGCGCACAATAGTTCAGTATATGTTGCCAGAGATTGAAGAGTAACCATATTCGTGCGTTCACGAAAAAGGGTAATTAGACAACCTATTAGACAACCTATTTTTATGAAACTAACACTAAAACGAATTGCGCTAAAACCTACCTACACGATAGGTAAGTTATATATCGATAATCATTATTTCTGCGACACCTTAGAGGATAAGGTGCGAGACCTAAATAATGATGGCGACCTTAACGATGTAGGCGAGGGTAAAGTATATAGCAGAACAGCCATACCTTATGGTACATATAAGGTGACTACGAATGTGCAGTCCCCAAAATATTCTCAACGAGCATCGTATGCTTGGTGTAAAGGTTATCTACCACGATTGCTTAATGTGCCACACTTTGAGGGTATTTTGATACACTCAGGCAATGATGCCACACACTCGGCAGGGTGCATCCTCGTAGGTGAGAATAAGGTTGTAGGCAAAGTCATTAACAGTATGGAAATTCTTAAGAGATTGGTACGCTTACTCAATAGTGCAGAAGATATAACCATCACAATAGAATAGAATAGCTATGAAAAAGGAGAAGAACGCAGTTGACGAGTACAAGGAGATATTTGTTAAGTTACATAGGTATCAGCATCACGGATCTAATAACCTCATTGCGCTGCTCTCGCGTTACCTGCGCAAAAAGGCTGAGTATATGGTTACATATATCGACTTAGTGTCGGAGCGTAGCGGAGTTCAGGCAACAAGTCGTATTACCACTACCAATGCCGACATTATGAAGCCTGTGGTTGTGGAGATGGTGAGAATAGACAAAGGTATGAAACCAAATAGCAAGGATATAGATGCTGCGTGGGATGCTTTCATCAGTGACTATCGTAATCATAAAATAGAGCTATGAGATTTATTGAGAACAAATGGATTCCGTTCAACGGATTTGGCTTGATGAACATTCTCGGTTTGGTGTTCAGCCGTAAGCCGATTGAGAAGATTAGCAAACGCAGTAAGTTCCACGAGTTTTGGCACACATTGCAGCAGCTTGAGTTATTGGCGATTGGTGGCATTGTGGCTCTCACACTCTGCAATATCTACGCAAGTTGGTGGTATCTCTTGGCTCTACCTATCGTGCCATTCGCTATCTATGTGGCATCGTGGCTTGCCGAGTGGTTGATTCCACCATACCACAATGCGCAGTTGCTCTGGAATGATAAGAGTGTGCCATTTCGCACGCGTTTTGCGCGCTGGTTTACCGCGATGTGGCACGATGCTTACCGTGATAATTGCTTCGAGCGTGAGGCGTTTGCCAATGAGAGCAACCCCAATTACCTCTTTGAGCGTAGATGGTGTGGATGGGCGTGGTATGCACTCAAAAAGGTAGACCGCAATGGTAAATAAGCTCATAGCAATACTCTTTGGCATCATCTTCGTTGGATGTGCTGTGGGAGCATTCTTCTTCGGAAGAGCCACCGCGCGCACAGATATTGTGCGTACAGAGGTGGAGCGTGACACAATCGTTGTGCGTGACACCATCAGCGAATACTACCCTCAGGAGGTGGAGAGAGTTGTTGTGCGTACTGAGCGTGTAGAAGTGCCTGTTATCGTGCGTGACACAATACGCGATACTGTGTATGTCAATCTCCCTATCGAGGAGCGAGAATATAAGAGTAGGAATTATAGAGTAGTTATCGGCGGTTTTAACCCTTACCTCAAGAGTATTGATGTCCACCCTCAAACGATATATATTAACGCCACAGAGAGCATTACAACACGCAAGAGGTGGAGTTTTATGCTCGGCGTTCAGGGTGGATATGGCATAACGCCTATGGGCTGGCAACCTTATGCTGGCTTTGGCGGGTCTTTCGGTTATTCATTCTAATTCTTATCACTATGTTGTTTTACTTTCGCGCGTCTCTACGGCAGATGCGCAAGCGCAGAATGACACTAATGCACTTATGGCGAATTTAGTTTTTATCTACTGGGATGATTTCCCTTGCGTTGCAGAGCCACCTGAAGCGTCGCCCACGACGGCAGGTGCAAGTGCGAATACCAGCAACGATTAAACTCTGCAACGAAGTGCTTGCACCTTTGGTGGGAGTACATTATGAATAAGCATCGAGTAAGAGATAATCAGTCAATAAGAGTTATCAATGACCACAACGAGGTACACGCCATTCACGATGAGTTGCGTAACCAATTAGGCGAGTTATACTACGCCATCAGTAAGAGCTATATTTATAGCTTGATTAGCCAGAGAACAGGCTATTGCACCAAAAGCATAGCCAACATTCTCAACCATACGAAGAAGTCGAATAAGCCGACTTGACTGCAAAGAGCCTCACGGATGTGGGGCTTTTTTATATATATAATTTTCGTTGAAATTCAAATACAAAGATAATAGACTGATATACAAATAGATGCTTTCTTCTTGCAAAATAAGGAGCTTTTGAAAGGCTTATTTTGTATTTGATGGTTATTTGATGGTTATTTGATATAGCCCCATTCTTATATATACTCCAAAGCGTGACAAATTGTAACGGTTTGCCGAATAACACTCGGTAACTAAATGAGTATTTTTTCTCGTTTAAGTACCAAAGGTGGCCTATTTTGAGGGGGTAATCGCACTTAAACCGAGTTTATATGTGCTTTTAGAATAGAGAACGCCACCCAAGTATGCTGCCAAATGGCTCGCCTGGGTGGCTTGTTGTGTTTAGATGTGCATATAAGGTTGTACAAATATACAACTATTTTGATAAATTATATACAATTTTTCCGTAACATTATATATACCATTTTCACCACTTCACGAAAAAGGAGAATTGTACTTTAATGTACATCCTTTATGTGCACTTCCGTTTTTTCGGAAATCGTTTCCGTAGATGCGGAAATCGTAACTCGATATTCGTATTGCTTTTATCCACCTTTGCAGTGGGGAAACAATAGTGTTTCTCCGTAACACTAATATCTTATTTATTATATGTCAGAGACAAAAACCTATGTGTTCGGTGAGGGTGGTAACTCTCAGAACGGATTTGACCCC
>JAGCKG010000081.1 GCA_017647625.1 Alistipes sp.
AATTAAATTTTTAGAAGCTGCGAATTTTAGGGTTCGTCAAGTTTTGAAAAATCGTTAAAATTAGAGTATAATATATATAGAAAGTGAGAGAGAAAGTCCTCCTATTGTTAAACTTAATTTACTAATTTATAGAACATCCCCTATGTATATAACAAACTTTTTAGTCTTCACATTTCACCTATCACTTTGGTTCCAATACTTAAAATTGGAGAGTAGGGTTAGTTTGGTGGATGGTCGATGTTGGTCAGTGCGGAGCATACTATACGTATGTGAGCATTTCACACCCAAACCAGACGCTGAAATAACCCTGCTAATTCCCGCGATTAAAATTGGAGAATAGGGTTAGTTTGGCGATTGGTCGCAGGGTGTGAAAGCAAAGTATACTGCGCGTATATAAGCATATCATCCCAAAGCCAAGTGCCGAAATAGCCCTGCTATTCCCGTCAATTAAAATTGGAGAGTGGGGTTAGTTTGGTGGATGGTCGATGTTGGTCAGTGCGGAGCATACTTTGCGTATGTGAGCAACTGACCAACGAGCCAGACGCCGAAATAACCCTGCTAATTCCCGTCAATTAAAATTGGAGAGTAGGGTTAGTTTGGCGATTGGTCGCAGGGTGTGAAAGCGGAGCATACTATACGTATGTGAGCATTTCACACCCAAGCCAAGCGTCGAAATAACCCTGCTATACAATTTTAATGTGCGAAGTCAGCAAAAAAATCATTCCCCTTATCATCTACAATGATGAAGGCAGGGAAATTCTCAACGTAGATTTTGCGTACAGCCTCCATACCAAGTTCCTCGAAGTCGACAACCTCAACTTTCTTGATAGAGTTCTTGGCAAGGATAGCAGCAGGACCACCGATAGAGCCGAGGTAGAAACCACCGTTAGATTTACAAGCATCGGTAACCTGCTGTGAGCGGTTACCCTTTGCAACCATAACGAGTGAGCCACCAGCCTTCTGGAAGAGGTCTACATATGAGTCCATACGACCTGCGGTAGTAGGACCAAATGAACCTGAAGCCATACCCTGTGGAGTCTTGGCAGGACCTGCGTAGTATACTGGGTGATTCTTGAAGTAGTCTGGCATAGGCTTACCCTCGTCAAGCATCTGCTTAATGCGAGCGTGAGCGATATCGCGAGCCACAACAAGTGTACCCTTAAGGTTAAGGCGTGTCTTGATAGGATACTGTGAGAGAATCTCGCGTACCTTATCCATACCCTCGTCAAGGTCGATGTCTACGGCTGGAGACATTGCTGGAGCCTGAGCAGGAAGGAAGCGTGCTGGATTCTTCTCCAACTGCTCGATGAAGATACCCTCTGGGGTAATCTTTGCCTTGATATTACGGTCTGCAGAGCAACTTACACCGATAGCAACAGGGCAAGAGGCAGCGTGACGTGGTGCGCGGATAACGCGAACATCGTGTACGTAGTACTTACCACCGAACTGCGCACCAAGACCTATCTCCTGACAAATCTTCTGCACCTTAGCCTCCCACTCCAAGTCACGGAAGCAACGACCACCCTCGTTACCAGATGTTGGAAGCTCGTCAAGGTAACCTGCCGAAGCCTTCTTAACAGTTGAAAGACACATCTCTGCCGATGTACCACCGATACAGATAGCAAGGTGGTATGGAGGGCAAGCAGATGTACCGAGGTCGAGGATATGCTTCTTGATGAAGGCTGTCAACGACTCCTCGTTCAACAACGCCTTTGTCTGCTGGTAGAGGAAGGTCTTGTTTGCAGAGCCACCACCCTTAGTGATGAACAAGAACTCATACTCCATACCTGGATGACCAGCGTAGATATCAATCTGTGCAGGGAGGTTGGTTGCCGAGTTCTTCTCCTCGGTCATTGTGAATGGCACAACCTGTGAGTAGCGCAAGTTACGCTCCTTGTATGTCTCATATACACCGCGTGAGATGCACTCTGCATCGTTAGCACCTGTATATACATCCTCGCCCTTGTGACCGATACAGATTGCAGTACCTGTATCCTGACAAGTAGGAAGCTCACCCTCGGCAGCAACACACTGGTTCATAAGCATTGTATATGCTACGAACTTATCGTTGTCGGTAGCCTCTGGATCCTCAAGGATGTTAGCGAGTTTCTGGAGGTGTGAAGCACGCAAGTAGAACGATACGTCTGCGTATGCCTCCTTTGCCAAAAGCTCAAGACCCTTAGGGTCAACCTTCAAAATCTTGCGACCGTCGCACTCAACGACCTTTACATAGTCCTTCGTAAGAAGGCGGTACTCAGTCTTATCCTGCTGGATAGGAAATGGTTCCTGATAGATAAACTCAGCCATAAAAATTTAAGTTATTATTGTTTGATTATAAGTTTTCGATAAATGCCTTGATGCCAAATACAAAGACTACAGATACCAACACTGGACAAACATAGCGTAGCAAGAAGCGTAACACAGGGTAGGTCTTCTGGTCGATGCCTCCCTGAGCAGTAAGTTCTGCCTTCATATCCTCCTTCTTCCATACCCAACCAACGAAGATAGCGGTTAGGATACCGAGCAATGGCAACATAACGATAGCCGTAAAGTTATCGAGTAGAGCAAAGATGTTCATACCCGCAACCTTATAGTCGCTCCAGTCGCCCAATGACAACGATGCCACTGTAGAGAGTACAAGCACACCAATGGTAACGATAATAGCACCCTTGTTACGCGACATACCGCGCTTCTCAACGAAGTATGAGGTCACAGCCTCGTGCATAGAGATTGTCGACGACAACGCTGCAAGACCAAGCAAAAGGAAGAAGAGCGTTGCCCACACATTACCCATAGGCATCGTAGAGAATACCTTAGGCATAGCCACAAACGCCAACTGCATACCGCTCTCATTCTCAACACCTGCCGAGAAGATGATAACTGCAGCGATGAGGGCAACAAGGGTATCGAGCGATACCACGCTGATAGCAGTACCCGCAATCTTGGTTCCATCCTTGAAGTATGAGCCATAGATAAGCATTGCACCCATACCTACCGACAAGGTGAAGAATGCCTGACCCATAGCATCGAGGAAGGTCTTACCTGTAACCTTCGAGAAATCAGGTGTAAAGACATTAACCAACGCCTCACGACCATCTGGCAACCACAACGAATAGACCGCCAACACCACAAGGATAGCAAAGAGCAGTGGCATCATCACTTTAGATGCCTTCTCGATACCGCCCTGCACACCGCCAATGATGATAAAGTGGTTTAACAAGATGAAGAGGTATGTGAAAATCAGAGGTTTCCACGTCGCTGTAGTAAATGCCGAGAAGAAGCCACCGAAGTCGCCACCGATGCTATTTGTAGCCGAAGCGAGGGTGTAGTTAAGTGTCCAACCCGAGATTACGAAGTAGTATCCCATAATCAGGAATACCGACACTATGCCCAAAGCACCAAGCCAACCCCAACCTTTACGAATCTTGGAGTAGGCATCTATAGGGTTGCACTTGGAGTTGTGACCAACAGCGAACTCCGCAACAAGGAGTGGCAAACCCAAGAAAAGGATACAACCCAAGTAGATGAGAATGAAGGCACCGCCACCATTCTCGGATGTGATGTATGGAAATCTCCAAATATTACCGAGACCTATCGCCGAGCCTGCAGCTGCAAGTATCGCAGCGAGTTTACCTCCGAAACCGCCTCGTTTTACTCTCTGTTCCATTGTTTCTAACCTATTAACGTTACACTCACTTTATCAATCTTTCCTCCCAATGGTGGGGCAATCTTTGCCACCGTACACTCCACCTCCACAATCTGTGGGAAGGTCTGCTTCACAGCCTCGATGATATTGGCTGCCGCAGCCTCGATGGTGCGCTGTGTACGTTGCATCGTGCGCTCCACAATCTCATAGACCGTAAGGTAGTTTACCGCCTGCGTAACATCATCGTTCTTGGGTAAATCACCCAAGGGTGTGCGTATCGCCATATCTACACGAAAGCGATTACCCACCTGCTGTTCAAGGTCGTAGCAACCGTGAAAGGCACGCACATAGATGCCATCAAGACGTATGGTATACAACGCTTCCACTACTCAACTGTGATAAGGAAATAGTTCTTCTTACCCTTCTGCACCAAGAGGTACTTGCCAGCGATAAGGTCGCTCTCCGAAACCTCGCGCATAGCATCCATAACCTTCTCCTTGTTGAGCTGTACGCCACCGCCCTGCACCATCTTACGGCACTCGCCCTTTGATGGGAACACCTTGCACAACTCTGCCACTACATCTACGAATGGCTTACCAAGGTCTGCGCGCGACATAGTGAACTGTGGCACACCCTCGAATACCTGCAATAGCGTAGCCTCATCCAACGAGCGCAACGCATCAGAGGTAGCATTGCCAAAGAGGATATTTGACGCTGCCTGAGCCTTCTCCAACTCCTCCTTAGAGTGAATCATTGTTGTAACCTCCTCTGCAAGACGCTTCTGCAATACGCGCAAGTGTGGAGCCTCATCGTGCTCTGCGATAAGAGTCTCAATAGTCTCGCGGTCGAGCAGGGTGAAGATCTTGATATAACGCTTTGCGTCATCATCGCTCACATTCAACCAGAACTGGTAGAACTTATATGGCGATGTGTAGCGAGCATCGAGCCATACGTTGCCCGACTCGGTCTTTCCAAACTTCGTACCGTCAGCCTTGGTGATAAGTGGGCAGGTGATAGCAAATGCCTCTGCCTCCGAGCCAAGTTTACGACGGATAAGCTCGGTACCTGTAGTGATGTTACCCCACTGGTCTGCACCACCGAGCTGTACCTTACAGCCATACTCGTTGTAGAGGTGCAAGAAGTCGTAACCCTGCAACAACTGATATGTAAACTCTGTAAACGACATACCGTCGCCCTCGCCATTGAAACGCTTCTTCACAGAGTCCTTCGCCATCATATAGTTTACGGTGATGCACTTACCGATATCGCGCGCGAAATCGAGGAACGAGAACTCCTTCATCCAGTCGTAGTTGTTAACCAACAAAGCGTGGTTATCGGCTGTAGAGTCGAAGTCGATAAGTTTTGCCAACTGATTTTTGATAGCCTCCTGATTGTGGCGCAATGTAGCCTCATCCAACAAGTTACGCTCCTGCGACTTACCCGATGGGTCGCCAATCATACCCGTAGCACCGCCAATAAGGGCGATAGGGCGATGACCACACATCTGGAAATGCTTCAAAATCATAACACCCACAAGGTGACCAATATGTAGTGAGTCAGCCGTTGGGTCGATACCCAAGTATGCTGTTGTCATCTCCTTCTGCAACTGCTCTTTAGCACCCGGCATAATGGTATGTATCATACCACGCCACTCTAGTTCCTGTACAAAATCTTTAACCATTTTTTATAATTTTTATATTTTACTCTTACGTCGTTTATCTCTCTTCACTTGCCAGATAGGCCTCAATATCAGCAATAGCCTTCACCGCCATATCAAAGCCACCCTCGGCAGCGCGATATAACAACTCAAGACTCATCTCCACATCCTGCTCCACACCATTGCCAGCCAGGTAACACATAGCCAACTGATGCTGGGCGATAGCGACACCCTCATCGGCAGCAATGCGATATCTGCGTACCGCCTCGTCGATATCTACATCCACACCCAGACCCTTCTCGTAGCAGTAACCAAGGTTGAAGTTCGCCAATGCGTGACCCTGATCTGCCGCCTTATGCCACCACATCACTGCAGTGTCGTAGTCCACAGGGATATAATCGCCCGTAAAGTGCTGTAATGCCACCTCGTTCTGCGCCATAACATCGCCACCCTCAGCAGCCATAGTAAACCATCGCAAACCCTCAATTGGGTCTTCATTAATAACGCTATAGATAACGCCAAGCATACGCTGAGAGTCTACACAGCCCTGCTCTGCCGCCTGCTGATACCAGTATCGCGCCTTATCGACATCGGAATCCACGCCCCTACCCTCGAAATAGCAGATGGCGAGGTTATGCTGAGATGCACATAGGCCCTGCTCGGCAGACCTCTCAAACCAGTATGCCGCCTTGCTCATATCTTGCTCTGCACCAGTACCCCGATAGTAGCACGCCCCCAGCATACCCTGCGAGTAGGCATCACCCATCTCGGCAGCCTTAGTATACCACTTTACCGCCATAGCCATATCCTGCTCTGCTCTCGTGCCGTAGTAGTATATATTCGCCAAGTCGCAGATATCGCAAACGCTGGATCCTCGCTTTGCTGACTTGGTAAGTTGTCTGACATATTTGGCATCCTCCTTCGAATACTCCTGTGCATTAACATCTACTGAGACAGCGAGCGCAAGGCTCAAAAATAGTATCGTTACAAATCTCTTCATATAATTTTCTATTACTCTACATCGAGTTCCAATACCGAAATCATCTCCTTCAGACGGTCGTTCTTCTCCACAAGGTGGCGCAACCTGTCCTCAAGGGTTATAGGACGCGAGATCTTAACACGCTCCTTCACCGAGACCACAATATCGATATATCCCACCGCACCGCTATGCTCGGCAAAGAGTCTTTGAAGTTCCGCCTTGTCGTGCATAATATCCGTTGCAAGTTGCTGTGAGGGGACACTCACCTTTACGACATTATCCTCAACCTCCATTGCATCGAAGAAGACACCATAACGGTGACGTGTGCGTGTCAACGCCTCGATGATACGCCCCTTTGCAAGCATTATCTTCTCCCTGCACGCAGGGTCTATAGATGACGCCACACTCTTGGACTCCGCCTCTGCCTCGGCGATAAGTTCTGTTGCGGTCTTTGCTCCGCCACCCAAAAGATTGTTCAACGAGAAACTACCTACCGACTGCTTCACTGTCGCCATTCGACGCTGTGGCTCGCCACTTGCTACCACACCACCCTTTGCCTCGCTCTTTGACACTGCTGGCGCAGGGTTCGCAGGTGCTACACTTGGCTGTGGCGCAGGTGTAGGTGTAGGCGCGGGTTGTGGTTGTGCAGGAGCTACCTGATGTGGCTGTGCAGGAACGGGCTTAGGTGCAGGAGTAGTTGCCACCAACTCTGGAAGATCAAAGTTCGTTGCAAAACTCAACGCCTCGAAGTCATCTGCTATCCCTTCATTTTTTTTTTTGACCGAGACCCGCAATCTTCATAAGTCCCAGTTCCACAAGCAATCGTTGATTTGACGACTGTCGTATCTTTCCGTCAGCCTCCGTAAGCAACGATATTGCGTTAAAGAGGAACTGCTCGTCGCACTTTTGCGCCTGCTGTTTATATCGCTCCACGAGCGTACCCGTAAACTCCACAAGTGATATTGCAGGACCCTTGGACATCAGCAAATCACGGAAATGGGCATTGAGACCCGAAATAAAGACCTGTGGCGAGAAACCTCGGGATAGGATATTATCGAACAACACCAACGACTCCACATACTTACCCTCAAGGAGCAAGTCGGTAGCCGTAAAGTAGGTATCATAGTCCAAAACATTGAGCGTTGCCGCCACATCCTTATAGTTGAGATTAGCACCGCAGAACGACACCGCCTTATCGAACATCGAGAGGGCATCGCGCATACCGCCATCAGCCTTGTGAGCAATAAGGTTTAGTGCCTCATCATCCGCTGTAACACCCTCCTGATTGGCAATGTAGCGCAGATACTCCACACCATCCTCAACCTTGATACGATTGAAATCGTAAATCTGGCATCGCGACAAGATTGTAGGGATAATCTTATGCTTCTCGGTGGTTGCAAGGACAAAAATAGCGTGACGTGGTGGCTCCTCCAATGTCTTTAGGAAGGCATTGAACGCATTCGACGTGAGCATATGAACCTCATCGATAACATATACCGAGTAGCGACCCTGCTGTGGGATGATACGCACCTGCTCGATAAGATTACGAATATCATCTACCGAGTTGTTCGATGCAGCATCCAACTCGTGGACATTCAACGAGCGACCCTCATTGAACGTACGACACGACTCGCACTCATTACACGCCTCGCCACCCTGCGGATTAAGGCAGTTGATAGCCTTGGCGAAGATACGGGCGCACGTTGTCTTACCCACACCACGAGGACCACAGAAGAGGTAGGCGTGTGCAAGTTGTCCGCGCTCTATAGCGTTTTTCAATGTCGAAGTAATATGTCGCTGACCCACAACAGAAGCAAATGTTGCGGGGCGATACTTGCGTGCTGAAACAATAAAATTCTCCATAACTCGACAAAGATAATGATTTTTTCGCACGCTACACGTGCGTACGCGCAATTTTTTTGCTATGCCTATGCGTTTCTTACAAGAAAAGAGTATCTTTGCACCTGTAACCAATAGACAATACTATGAGAAAATTCAACCTATTATTCACCCTTTTTGCCATACTCGCTTTGGGCAGTTATGCCTCTGCACAGCAGACTAACAATAGCGGGTTCAACCTTATCGTTGTGGGCGACTCACAACCACAGACAAAGAAGCAACTCAAAGAGTTAGAGGAGGTTATAATTCCACAAATAGGTACTATCGTCGAGGAGTATCGCGCTACGGGTTACCCCACTGCGATCCTTATTACGGGCGATGTAGTTTGGGACACCACGAAATTTCTTCCTCGCGTAAAAAAGGCATTTGAGAGTCTTGGCGTACCGGTATATGCTGTTATCGGCAACCACGACCACAACAGATACCACCGCTACAACGAGGAGCGTGCCGAGCGCAGATTTGTCGAGGCCTTCGGCTCGCGTAACATCAGTTTCACGCTTGGCGAGACGCTATTTCTCACCTTCGACAACATCAGTTTCGAGCGACACTACAAGGAGGATATCGACAGCAAACAACTTGTATGGTTAGCAGAACTTTTGGAAACAATACCTGATAATCAGCGTATTGCGATATGTATGCACGCACCAGCAGTAGACTTTAACAATGGCACGCTAAAGCCATACATAAAGCCACTTGTAAGCCTTGTTGATGACAGAGATGTACACTTTATCACTGGTCATCGCCACCATCACGGCACAGCGGAGATCTCCGACAGGATGATTGAGCATAACGTGGCGCAGGTAAATGGCAACCTATGGTATGCCCCTATAGGCTCCGACGGCACACCACGCGGTGTTTTCTGCATCGAGGAGCGCGCGGGCGAGTGGCAGTGGCACCACCGCATCCTCGGCAAGAGTTTCGACGAGCCACTTATCGTATGGCGCGAAGGCGAGGTTAAGGAGCAGGAGGAGTATGTCGTTGTAAAGGTTGTTGGCTGGGACGATAAATGGAGTCTTGCGTGGCAGGAGAATGGCGTAGATATGGGTGCTATGGAGCAGATATCTATCCTCGACCCTGACTATATGGACTACGTTGAAAATGAGGCTAATTACGCCAAGAAATATATGGAGCGACTACGCAAATCGGCGCACCCTCACAACCACTATTTCCGATGTAAGCGCACAGTCGAAAATAGCGAAATTACGATTATCGCTACCGACCGCTTTGGTCGCAAGTTTACCACAGAGGTAAAGTAGCACAACGCACATTTGCACTCAACACAAGCCGTTAGGACTACGGTAAATAGAGCGGAGGCTACCCGACATAATCGAGTAGCCTCCGTCATATTTACTTTACCTCTCTACTTTCTTGTAGGAAGCACCGAACGATGCTTCGCAGACAACACGCCCGCACCGCCTGATACCACGTAGTAGGCTGTACAACTACCAGAGATTGTAAGACCCTTATCCTCTTTGAATGAGAAAGTTGCAGTGTGTGTACCAGTACCGTCATCTACAATCTCAAGGCTACCAGACACGATAGGTGCCTCGCCAACAATATCGTAGCCATCATACAAGAAGTACCAAGACCACCAAGTATCGCCATAACCATCAGCAAAGCCTGGCAAAGCAATACGCTCCTCGCTCAAATCGTTGCTTACAGGGAACTTACCTACTGGAGCCTCGCCCATAGGTACCAAAAGTTCCATTGAGATGCTATGACCAGTTGCATAATCATCGATATAAAGCACCCACATATCCTTACCTACAACATAGTAGTCATCGTAGCACTCGGCAGATAGCGATGGAGACTCGAAATTAATCTCAAGGTCCTCTGCAAGGGTTGACAACTCGCAAAGTTTACCAGATCCCTTAAAGAGTGCAGTATTATCTACGCTTGTTGTCAAGGTGTAGTAGTGATACTCGTTACCATCGGCATCAACAAACTCTGCCTCGATAGAGTCCTTGGTAACAGTAACCTTACCACCAGCGAAACCTATCTGCTCGCCCTCGCCAGTAGCATCGTAGAAGTAGGTATAATCAGCACCTACAGTACCAGCCGTAGCCGTATTATCAGCATCGAAAGTATACTCTCCAACTGGCACGCTGAACTTCACGTTATACTCCGCTGAAGCCTCCGCAGAGTACAAATCAAGGAAGAGATATCTGTGACCCTCACCCAAGTAGTAGTCACCAGTAACGATATCGAGAACATTCTCCGCTGTAGACAACACCACATTGTAGTTATAGTCACCATAGGTATTGCCGTAGTAGATACCAGATAGGTAAGACAACAACTCATCATCGGCACTCTGATTTATAGTTACAGTAGCCGAGAACACGCCATAACTTACCACAACATCTGCACTACGAGGCTCAACACTCTTATTAGCCTCGACATAGAGATAAATCTCATTTGCAGGAGCAACCAAAGCATCGCTCTCTGTAATCCAGTCTGCATTAGTATCAACCTCCACAGTAAGAGTCTCATCAGGGTTTGTAATAGCGTATGTTAGAACACACTCACCACCCTTTGCCGAGAACTCCATAACAGCCTCGGATGTTAACTGGAACTCAATCTCTGGTTGCTCTGGCTCGTCACCCGTACCATTGTTAGGATCATTTGGCTCATCGCCTGGATTATCTCCTGGATTATCTCCTGGAGTCTCGGTAGGCTCACCATACTCCTTTTTTGGTTCATCATCAACAAACCACTTCTCACAAGAGACCATTGTCATAGCACATAGTGCCAATAGGGATAGTAACTTTTTCATAATTGCGAGTATTTATTTTTTAATTATTACGCTTGCTTGCATACAAATGTACAAAATAATCTACAGATTACACCATCTGTAGAGAATTTTATCACATTTTCGTGCAAACAGGTCTATTTTGAATTGCGATACGAGGCGATGTATAGACCCGCAAATGCTATCATAGCATTTAGGATAAGTATCTCATAACTAAACTCATAACCTCCAAACCACACTTTAGAGTGCGAGGCTACGACGTAACTTATAATAGGTGCTACAATAGAGACAATAGGTATCGCCCAACTGCGTAGCGCGCGCTTTGTAAGCAGACCAAAACTAAAGAGTGCCAACAGCGGACCATAGGTATAACTCGCCATCGTAAATATCAATGTTATCGCACCACCCTCGCTCCAACGACCAAAGCAGATTATAATACCCGCCATAACGAGTGCGACAAAGGTATGCACCCATCTGCGATAGCGCGCAACGATAGCACCGCCCTCCGCACTACCTACATCGTACCTCTTGCACAGTTTGAGGATGTCGATAGTAAAGGATGTTGTAAGGGCCGTTAGTGCAGAGCCAGCAGATGAGTAGGTCGACGCCACAAGACCCAACAAAAATAGAATACCTGCAATAGCAGGGAGTCCGCACTCGATAGCCACAAAGCCAAATAAATCGTCGCCACGCGCAACGCTAACACCCTGACTACCAACATATAAATACAACAAAGCACCGAGCGATAAGAAGAGCGTGATAACCACAATCTGCACCACGATAGAACTCATCAATCCTCGCTGTGCATCCTCCTTACTACGGCACGACAGCACCGTCTGCATCATATCCTGATCGAGTCCCGTCATCGCAATAACAAGGAACGCGCCCGCCACGAACTGCTTCCAGAAGTACCTTCTATCCAACACATCATCGCAGAACAGCACCCTCGAATAGTCACTCTCCACGATTGCCCTTATAGCACCACCCATATCAACACCCAAAGCGTTGATAACAAGCACGATACACACCACGATACTGCACACCATAATAATGGTCTTGAGCATCTCTACCCACACCACCGACTTAACACCGCCACGACGTGTATAGAGCCATACGAAGAACATCATTATCAGAGCGTTAACACCAAACGGAATGCCCAACTTATCATACAAAAGACCCTGCAACACAACACATATCACAAAGGCGCGCAAGGATGCAGACAGAATCTTTGCCACGAAGAAAAACCACGCTCCCGTACTACACGCCACCGTACCAAAACGTCTGTCGAGGTACTCATATAGCGAGACCACGCCCATACGATAGTAGAGCGGTACAAGCACCAAGGCAATAACGACATAACCGACAAAAAAGCCCGCACAGGTCTGCAGGTATGAAAAGCCATCGACAGCCACAGTGCCAGGCACAGAGATATACGTCACGCCCGACATCGCAGCACCCACCATAGCAATAGAAGCGACGACACGATGTGTGGCACGACCACCAGTAAAGAATGTATTGTTATCGGTATTACGCGAGACGCGCCACGCCACCACAAAGAGTAACGCAATATACCCCGCAATAGTGAGGACTATAGCACCTACACCCATAAAGATTACATATTATACGCCTTACAATAGCGCGCTACAGCATCGGCGATACGCTCGCCATCCAACGCCGCAGAGACGATACCACCAGCATAACCAGCACCCTCGCCCGCAGGGAAGAGACCCTCTATCTGCGTGTGCATAAGCGTAATAGGATCACGAGGTATACGCACTGGCGTAGAGGTACGCGACTCCACACCCACAACAATAGCCTCATCCGAAACAAAACCCTTCATCTTGCGACCAAAGGTGGCTATACCGCTACGTAGACGCTCGCCAATAACCTCTGGCATCCACTTATCAAGACGCGAAGGTGTAAGACCTGGGATATACGATGTGCGTGGCAAAGAACTCGATGCCCTGCCCGCCACAAAGTCAGATACACGCTGTGCAGGGGCAATCTGTTTATCACCACTATGCTCCCTTGCAAGTTCCTCAAACAACTGCTGATAGCGCAAGCCCGCAAGTTCACCCCACTGCTCACGAAGATGGGCGAAGTCCTCAAGACGCACCTCGGTAACAAGACCCGAGTTGGCAAATGCCGAGTTACGACCACTTGGCGACATACCATTAACCACCGACTGCGTGGTATCGGTCATCGCAGGCACGATAAAACCTCCAGGACACATACAGAAGGAGTAGACACCACGTCCTGCCTCCTGACTTACAAGCGAATAACTTGCCGCAGGAAGCCACTCACCGCGCTCCTCACGATGATACTGGATGCTGTCGATAAGACGCTGTGGATGCTCGATACGCACTCCCATAGCAAAAGGCTTGGCCTCGATAGCCACACCCGACGCGTGCAACAACTCGTATATGTCGCGTGCCGAGTGTCCCGTAGCAAGGACAACGGCAGCACCCTCGATGATGTTGTCGCCAACCTTTACTCCCGTAATGCGGTTGTTCTTAATCACAAAACCCGAAACACGACTCTCAAACATCACCTTGCCACCGTGTTCGGTGATAGTACGGCATATGTTCGAGATGATACGAGGCAACTTGTCCGTACCAATATGCGGATGTGCCTCGAAGAGGATATTTGGGTTAGCACCGTGCCAAACGAGTGTCTGAAGTGCCTTGTTGTAGTCACCACGCTTCTTACTGCGCGTAAAGAGTTTACCGTCAGAGAACGTACCAGCACCACCCTCGCCAAAGGCATAGTTAGAGTCGGGGTTGACACTACCTCCACGATTTATCTGCGCAATGTCGTGCTTACGCGACAACACAGACTTACCACGCTCCAAGAGTATCGGCTTGAAGCCCAACTCTATAAGGCGCAACGAGGTAAATAGTCCCGCAGGGCCAGAGCCTACCACAACCACCTCGGTGCCATTCTCAACCATAGGATAGTCGAAATGCAAAGGCGCGGGCTGTGGCTCCTTGTCGATGTATATCTCCAACGAAAGATTAACCTTCGCCATACGCTGACGCGCATCTATCGAACGCTTAATCACGCGCGCAAGGGCAATCTCACTCTGACGAATACCCAACTGTTGCGCTGCACGCGCAATGTAGAAACTCTGGTCTGCCGCCTGCTTTGGCGATAGTTGTAAGGTTATAATCTTTGGCATAATACTCCTATTTTTGCCTCTATTACGCCTATCAAAACACGCAATAGAGCATATTCAAAATACAAAAATACGAAAAATTTTCAAAAAAATCGTAAATAAAGTTGCATATATTATAAAAATGTTATATCTTTGCACCGCAAATGATAGCTCGGATGAGTGATTCAGATGCAAGATCCTGCGGACATGGTGTAATTGGTAGCCACGTCAGACTTAGGATCTGATGCCGAGAGGCGTGGGGGTTCGAGTCCCTTTGTCCGCACAAAAGCGATTGTCTTTTTGACAGTCGCTTTTTTGCGTTCAAAGGGCTTCGCACCTCCTGTAGCGCCTCGGGCGACTTGTCTTCGGTGTGTAGCGATGTGCCACGTTGCAATGCAACTATGGGTATGCGCCGAGAGTAACTACCTATGCAAGCATCGAGTTACTCTCAACACACACCCACAATCTACGATTGCCAGCACATCACTCCCTTCTCGGTCACCTCTCGGCTTCTGCAGACGTTCGAGTCCTATGTAGTGCGATCCTGAAAGTATGTGTTCAATCTATTTTAATTTGCTCTCGCTCTGCTGAACGCAGTTCGAGTCCTGGGCGTTCTTCTTAGAATACAATTATATAATGTACCTTCTATCAAATTAGGAATAGTAACAATGCTATAATTCCGAGAATAATTTTCCAATTCTCAGAAACAAACTCAAAAAGTCTGCCCAAATCAAAGCCCAATGTTGCACCACCTACCTTATCTTTCTGATCATTAAAAGGCTTAAATTGGGTCCCATCACATATTGTAGCATCAGTTAATGCTGTTATTAGATTTGCAAAAGGCTGTAAACTTTCTATATTATTAACCTCTGTTCTATTCAAAACCGCCTCGATATTATATTTCTTTGCCGTTTTGACATCTCCACTAACGCAAAGAATAGCCAACTCACCTGTTTCAACTATACCTATTGCATAAGATTTATCGATGCCGGTATATAATATCAGATTATCTTTAAGGTTCAAGGTTGCTGTCAATATCTCTCCTTTATAGAAAAAGCCCTTTGTTGATAAATACATATAAACATTTGCAGATTCGGCATTCTCAGCATCTTTCAAAACAAATACCTTATTAAGCGCCAAGTTTGTCTCCCGTTCTATAGCAGGCAGAGGAATCCAAGTTATTTTTTCTCCTGTATGTTTTATCTCTTCAATCAGTGTTGCAGATAATGTGTATAAGCTTCCATAATCATATCTATTATAAGCCTTTACTAAACACCTATTTTTCTTTTCATCATATATCATACTACGAGATTCTAAACGCCTAATAGTTCCATCGTAATTACTCTTTCGACTTGGAGTAAGGATGTCATAATGTGGAGATAAACAGATGGTCTCTACTTGATTAGTGTTGACATTAAGACAAGTAACCTCATTAAACATATAAGGGAATACATTGAGGATATTTTGATACCCAGCCATGTTTTTCATTATCATCTGCGAAATACCCGTTACAAGCATATTCACTTCTGCTCGAACTATTTCATCAGCATTTTGTTCTAATTTATCTGCAAGTTCATCATCAGAAACATAAACTTTGTATTCTATAATACTTTCTCCATCAATATAGATATAATCTTGTTTGTACGTAAAAGATATTTTAGATGTAATATCCCATTGTTTATATATTTTTATATAACGTAAAAGTATCTCATTTTCAGACATTATGTCGATTGACATTTTGCCACCAAATCGGTCTCTTGAGCCTTCTTCTTTTTTAAGTTCCCAATCTATTCCATGAATTGCGTCAAGTGTAAGTAGTATGAATAACTGATTGGAGATATTTCCGACTTCTATTCGCTTAGGTATCATAGTTAAAATGTTTGATGGTTTATAAAATATATTGTATGAAGTATTGCTGAGAATCGCTTTATGGCTCGCTATTTAGTCTGTTTCATCTGCCCAAAGGCGCACCGACTACACTTATAACCACCTTGGGAGTATTTACCTTTGTGTTTGGATAAGCAAAATGGGCACACTCTAAATCCACATTTATCACATATAAACCAATTCCAAGTATTGGGCAGTTCTTTTCCACAGTGTTGGCAAGGAATAAGAAAACTCATATATTACTACATAAACAGATAAAGCCTACCTAACAAAAATTAGGTAGGCTCATAGATTAACGAGGCTCGATTCTAATAATATACACATTATCAGTTGATTTGATAGTTCCTTGTCTTAGAAGGATTGCCATAGCCTGACTCTCTGATGGAGAACTCATTGTAACATAAGCACAACAATCGGTGTTTCCTCTGCGATAATAAACTGCATACTGTCTCATAATACTCCCTACTTTTACCATACCACCTCCTAATATGGATTATAAAAAAAGAAAAGTGTGGAGATGATTTCGTTTATCTCTAAGAAGGTTGTGGAATGACCCGAATGAAAATAAACGCTATAATGCCCCACACTTGGATAGTATGGGATATGTACGCAGAATGCGTACAGCCACATAGCTATACAAGAAATGAGTGCTGTTCGTTTATCCTTTCATTCTGAAAACTTCCACATTCTCTTAGAAGGACAGCGAAAACACTTTCCGTATGTAAATACAATCTACACGATTGTCTTACAAAATTAGGGAATTTTTCGCAAACAAACAACACTCAATGTCAAAATTCGATGGTTTAATCTTACAATAATAGTATGGCTATAGTTTATTTATTTGCAAAGTTCGCCCAAAGATTTGATAAAATCAATATTGATTTTCAATTATGTTATAATCATTTTGGGGCTCAATATTCAATAACGTCCGATGATATGTTGCATACTAACAAAAATGGGACTGACTAAAAATGAAATTAGTCAGCCCCAACCATATAAGAGAACTCTACTGTTTACAACATAGCTGCAATTCTGCGAATCTCCGATAGGCGAGCTATCAAACGGCTATCCTTGCGCGCAGCTTGCATATTGTATCGAGTTTGCATATTGGTAAGCATTTCAGCCTCAATGCCTAATGCAGCCTCAAAACAGAGAGCAAGGGTCTCCGTAACAGGGCGCTTACCATTCAATATCTCATTCAGCATAGAGTATGACACACCCATCTGCTGCGACAGCACCTTCTGCGATATGCCTCTATATTCAATCTCCTCTTTTATTACCTCTCCTGGGTGTGTTGGAGTGTATGGATAACCTAAATTTCCCATAGCTTATCTTATTTGTAGTGGTTTGACAATTCAATAATGCTGCTTTTTCGGGATAGGCAACCTTTAACCAATCGATAAAGTCGACTATTTTCAAGTAATCATCTATAAAAGTTCGATGGTCTGGCAGGGTGAGGCACAAGGTTTTTGAAACGAGCAACGAAAGTTGTTCGTGTTATATCCAATCATATTTGTCGTAGAACGCTTCGCGCTCCTCCTCGTCCTCGGGGAGGAAGATAGCGTTATATCGTTCCAAGAAGTCTGCGAGATACTTCTCATCGTACTCTTTCAACAATCTATCGACCTCATCATCATCGTCGGCAATATCATCAATCCACATCTCAATCACGTCGCTGGCTTTTGACTGAAATGCACCCACTCCATAATAGCCCAAGAATGGATCAAAACTATCATACACATCGTAGAAGGCAATACCCAAAGGAAAACATATAGATCCGCACTCGGCATATGCTACAAGCATCTTCCTGAGTCTCGACTCATCCATAAGATCCTCGATATTTATCAACTCGCGCACCTGGTTCTCGCTCAATGAGTAAAGGTCAGTCTTTAGCGCATCATTAGGCAATAGTTGCTCGACAATATCAACAAGTTGCGCTCTATCGAACTGGCATAGATAGCCCTCAACAACGCCAAGGTTATCCTCGTTAAGACTACGAACTATGACCTCGCCAAAAGCTGTGTTGTGAACATAGATATTGGTTCTAATCTTTGTTTTATAGACCTCATCGCCCTTGTACACAAGATATCCACCCTCGTGTTCCACCAATCTATACCCCATCTCGCTCATAACTGATATTATTTCGTGTTATAGAATCGAACTAAACATATTACAAATATACAATAATTTGTTCGACTAACAAAAATTATTTTCGTATATTTGTAGAAGCAACTAACGCCACAAACCTATGGAGCGCATCATCAAGATTCTCGAGACCATCAACCGCAGAGGTATGGACCGCGTGATAGCATACCTTCGCGAGAGCAACTACGCCACCGCACGTTGCTCCTCGCACCACAAATATAGGGGAGGTCTTGTTGACCACTCGCTCGAGGTCTACCACCTTATGCTTGAGCGTCGTGGCACTCTCAACAAGGAGTCTATTGCCATCTGCGCCCTGCTACACGACTTGGGCAAGAGTTACTGTGCCAACTACCGCCCTCAAGGCTCACACTACGAACGCTCCATCGCCATCCTCGACAGATGCGACTTCGACATTACCGCCGACGAGCGCAACGCCATTCTCAACCACCATATCATCAGCCTCGAGTATGTCACCAACTCCCTCCGCCACTGCCTCAGCAGTTCGGATATGAGTAGCACTGGCGAGTGGAAAAAGGCTCATCCATCGAAAAACCCACTCAAGCAACTCCGAGACAACATCCTCTATGCAATAAGTAAATGGTAGAGAGCAAAAACCGCATAGACGGCATATAGATAGTTGGTGGTATAAAGAATAAAAAAAGGCGAGTTGCCCCGCCTTGAATGTTTTCACAACGGAATAATCCTTATTGTGACATTTATCGCATAGACTTTGACTGTGTTTGATATGTCATAGATACAAATTTAAAAGCAATTCACAACGCCATCCACCATATCACTGATGCCACAGAGAAGATATACGACATAGAACCCCACCGAAAAGAGAGGAATGAAGAGCAACAAGACGCTACAGATAATACGACATCCTGTGATAATATTGGCAATATGCCTCATCATTATATTTCTGCGATGTTAAGAAAAAACCCTCACCGAAGCGAGGGCGTAGGTACTTAGACCTTCGGCATATAGCCTTATTGTGGTAAGATGTAGAAATTCTTACAACGCAAAGTTAACATTATTTTTGGTTATGACAAAATTATTGTTTAATTTTACGATATTGTTTTACACTTTCATTAGATTATGGCAAAGATTTTAGGTTTAGATTTAGGAACTAATTCTATTGGTTGGGCTATTACCGAACAAACGGATGATCGTTTTTTACTATTAGGCCACGGTGTAAACATATTTCAAGAGGGCGTCGCACGAGAAAAGGGCGTAGAGCGACCAATGGTTCAAGATAGAACTAAAGCACGTGCATCCCGTAGACACTACTTTCGCAGAAGATTAAGAAAAATAGAGTTGCTAAAAGTGCTTATCGCCAATGATATGTGCCCATATCTTAGCGATGAGACTCTTGACGCTTGGCGACATAGCAAGCAATACCCACGTGACGATGAGTTTTTAGGATGGTTACGCACAAACGAGAAAGATTCCAAAAACCCCTATTGCGACAGGTATCTTTCCCTCACATCAACGCTTGACTTATCCGAACAAAGAGATAGATACATTCTTGGTCGAGCATTGTACCATCTCACACAGCGTCGTGGTTTTTTGAGCAATCGAAAGGATGGCGAGAACAATGATGACGGTGTAGTTAATGGTGCTATAACGCGATTGGATGAGGATATGCTCGACGCAGGATGCAATTATCTCGGTGAGTTTTACTACAAGTTGCATCTTAATCGAGAAAAGATACGTACTGGTAACGGTTATGGTTACGCGGGACGTATTGCTCATTATGAGAAAGAGTTTAAGGCGATCTGCGAGAAACAAAATCTATCTGAGGATTTGCAGGAAGCATTGCATCGCGCCATATTCTTCCAACGACCACTCAAATCGCAAAAAGGCTTAGTTGGCAATTGCACCTTCGAGAAAGACAAATCTCGTTGTCCTATTTCTCATCCTAACTTTGAGGAGTTTAGAATGAGATCTTTCATCAACAACATCAAAATAAAGACTCCTAACGATAGCGAACTTCGCAAACTGAACGCGGACGAGGTCCTTTTAATAGAGCCTCTATTTTATAGAAAAACGAAAGAACATTTCGACTTTGAGGATATTGCCAAGAAATTATCTGGAGGCAAGAAAGATTCATACGGATATATTAAAGATACGAGAGATGTAGCATATAAGTTTAACTACAAAATGTCTACTTCGGTATCAGGTTCTCCAGTCACAGCATACCTGCGCGATATCTTTGGCGAGGAGTGGGTCGATACTATATGTTCTTTATACGCAAAAGGAGAGGGCAAAACACGACAACAAATAATCAATGATGTTTGGCATTCACTTTTCTCGTTCGACGACAACAACAAATTGCGAGACTGGGCGAAACTTAACTTACAAATTAATGACAAGGAGGCTGAAACTTTTGTTAAGATTCCAATCAAGCAGGGATATGCTGCGTTGAGTCTTAATGCGATAGATAAAATTCTCCCATATCTTCGTGCTGGTTATCGCTACGATAGTGCAGTATTTATTGCCAACCTCCGAAAGGTTGCCTCAAAGGATCAATGGGAGAATGTCGATGTCCGCACATCTATTATCAATGACGTTTGTGAGATACTTGATACTTTTGACTCAGAAATACAATATAAACATAAGACCAAGAAGCAGGCAATCGATGAGATGCTTTTAATTAATCACGGCATTAACTTCAACGCTTCTGCACGTCTTTACGAGCCATCACGTCTTGAGGCCTACCCTGCGGTTCAACCTGATAAAAACGGAGTCTTTAAACTTGGGTCGCCTCGAACATCATCTATACGTAACCCTATGGCTATGCGAGCATTATTCCGCCTAAGAGCATTAGTCAACCAACTCTTGCTCGAGGGAAAAATAGATGTTAATACAAAAATCAACATCGAGTTCGCAAGAGAATTGAACGATGCCAATAAGCGTAATGCTATCGAGCGTTATCAACGCGAAATAGAAAACAAACACAAAGAGTACGCAAAAGAAATTACAACTTTATACAAAACGGAGTGCGGTGTCGATGTAAAACTTTCGGCAGATGACATTCTAAAATATCAATTGTGGTTGGAGCAGAATAAACGATGTCTTTATACTGGCGACCAAATATCAATTTGCGAGTTTATAGGTCCTAACCCTAAATACGACATCGAGCACACGATCCCTCGTTCGCGCGGAGGCAACAATGCCCAAACAAATAAGACTTTATGCCAAGGGGATTTCAACAGGCTTATTAAGCGAGAGAAATTGCCTGCTGAACTTGCTAACCATAATGAGATTATGGCTCGCATCGAGCAACTGGGTTGGAGTAATGAGGTAGAAGAACTCGATAAACGCATTGCTCGTTGCACTCGTTCTGCCAAGATGGCAACTACTAAGGAAGCCAAAGACAAATCTATCGCTGAACGCCACTACCTTCGTATGAAACGAGACTATTTACAGTGCAAACTTGATAGTTTTGAGATGACCGAAGTCAATAACAATTTCACTAATCGTCAAGGTGTTGATATTGGCATTATTGGTAAATATGCGAAGTTGTATCTTGAGACCGTTTTTCGTAGAGTCTATGCAATAAAAAGTGCTGCCACTTTCGAATTTCGTAAAATGTGGGGGCTACAGGAGGAGTTTACCAAGAAGGAACGTGTAAATCATATCCACCATTGTATTGATGCAATTACTGTGGCGTGTATTGGTAGTGGCACGTATGCTAAGTGGGCTCAATTCCAGATTGATGAGGAACGATATAGGTATTATGGCGGACACAAACCTGTCTTTGACAAACCGTGGGAGACTTTTACTGAGGATGTAAAATCAATAGCCAATGATTTGCTGGTGTCGCACTATACCGCTGACAATATGCATAAACATAGTCGTAAGAAGTTGCGTGTTCGTGGCAAGGAGCAAACCAATGGTGATGGTAAGCCTATCTATGTTCAAGGTGATACGGCTCGAGCGTCGTTGCATCAGCAGACCTTCTATGGTGCGATTAAGCGAGATGACGAGATTAAATATGTTGTTCGCAAACCATTGGATGCGCTTCATCCTGCTGATGTCGATAAAATTGTCGATGAGGCGGTGAAGACCTGTGTGAAGAATGCTATTGAGCGTGAAGGTTTCAAGGAGGCAATGTCCAAACCTATCTGCTTCAACGAGTCGAAGGGTGTATTTATAAAGAAGGTGAGAATATATACCGCATCTAATCTTTCTCCAAAACCATTAGGTCATAAAACTCATCGTGATAAATCTCAATATGATTATAAGCAACCTTATTATGTTGTATATGGAGGAAATTATTGTATGGCAATTTATGAAGGATTAGACAATAAGGGTAAAGTCAAACGCTCATATAATCTCATCAGCAATTTGGAGGCTGCCGCATTTTACAATGGTAAAACAATGCGCGATGATTTAGTTGCATTATCTGATAGCAATGACTATCCACTTCAATACATTCTTCGCGCAGGTACAATGGTGTTGTTCTATGAAAATAGTCCTAAGGAGTTGTACGAATGCTCTCGTGCAGAGTTATCAAAGAGGCTATATAAGGTCAAAGGTCTTTGCGATAAAAAAACAGGAAACAATAGGACTGCATATATTACAATGATTCATCATCAAGAGGCAAGGCCTGATAGTGATTTAGTTATCAAAAAAGGAGTTTTTATTGCAAACGAAGAATATAGACCAATTATTGAGCAGTCTCATAACCAACTCAACGTCTTTGTTGAAGGCTACGACTTTGAGTTAACTGTTACAGGAGAGATAAAATTCAAACACTAAAACGCCTATGTTGAAGCGTGCGCTATTCTTTTCGACTCCATTTTGCTTGAGTTTGAAGGATAATCAGATGGTTATCAACACCAAGCAGATGCCTGATATTAAGCAAACTGTTCCTATCGAGGATATCGGTTTTGTGGTGCTGGAGCATCAACAGACATCTATCACTCTGCCGTTGCTCAATGCGCTATCGGACAATAATGTTGCTGTTATCATCTGCGGGCGAGATTGTATGCCAAATGCAATGCTGATGAATCTTGATAGCAACACCACGCAAGGTGAGAGTTTTCGAGCGCAGATAGATGCCAGCGAGCCACTTAAAAAGGGGTTGTGGAAACAGGTTGTTGAGGCTAAAATTCGCAACCAAGCCGCTCTCTTAAATAAACTTGGCAAAAATGGGGATAGACTAAAACCTTACTACACCAATGTCAAGAGTGGTGATGCTGACAATCGTGAAGGCATAGCAGCCAAGATATATTGGAATGAGCTATTCGGCGATGGCTTTGTGCGCCATAGGGAGGGTGTTGAACCCAATAATCTGCTCAACTACGGCTACACACTGCTTCGTGCAGCCGTTGCAAGAGCATTGATGGGCTCAGGATTATTGCCTGCATTAGGTATTTTTCACCGCAATCGTTACAACGCATTTCCGTTAGCTGACGATATAATGGAGCCATATCGACCTTATGTCGATGAGATTGTATATCATATGTATGTAAATGGTATGACCGAATTAAACAAAGATGCAAAAAGTCAGTTACTACATATTTTGTTTACTGATACCGTCTTTAATAAGGTTACCCGACCGTTGGAAGTTGGCCTTACGATGACAACTGCATCATTGGCAAAGTGCTATGTCGGAACTAGCAAAAAGATTGTCTATCCACTACTTGAATAGCCTATGACCGAACTTCGCCTAAACGCCTATCATATTATGTGGTTATTTGTCTTTTTCGACCTACCAACCACCACGAAAAAGGAGCGTAAAGCGGCTGCCCAATTTCGTAAAGCGTTGGAGAAAGATGGCTTTTCGATGATGCAATACTCGGTTTATGTTCGTCATTGCCCATCGAAGGAGAATATGAATGTGCATATAGCGCGGGTTCGAGCCTCGATGCCGCCATCGGGATTGACAAGTATTTTGAGCATAACCGATAAGCAGTATGGCGAAATACAAAACTTTTGGGGCAAGGTTGAACAAGCAAAACTTACGACTCCCCAACAATTGGAATTTTTTTAGCGTTCTTTTGACATTAGCGTGAAATTTCACTACATTTGTAGTGGGTAAGATTGAAAAAATAGCATCAAACGCACTTCGCTGGCGACCTAATAGCCATTTTGTTCATCGCAGAATCGATGTAACTTCTTGGAAATCATTAGGCAAAACCCCAGGCGTTGTGGTTTGATGTAGAAATAGAATAAGACACAACGAGCCCCAAAAAATTAAGTGTACACGCATAGTTGTGGTTTGATGTAGAAATAGAATAAGACACAACATCTTCATTTGAATTTAGTTTAGTTTTCATAGTTGTGGTTTGATGTAGAAATAGAATAAGACACAACGTTATGTGTGTAATATTGAGTAACCAAGCGGTTGTGGTTTGATGTAGAAATAGAATAAGACACAACGCTGAGTGGATTAAAGCACCTCACTGCTAAGTTGTGGTTTGATGTAGAAATAGAATAAGACACAACTTCTCACTGCAGAGTTAGAAACTGAGGCTCGTTGTGGTTTGATGTAGAAATAGAATAAGACACAACGGCTACGACTGTGGCTATCCTATGCACAAGGTTGTGGTTTGATGTAGAAATAGAATAAGACACAACGCAGACTTACAAGATTGGCGGTATGATTGCGTTGTGGTTTGATGTAGAAATAGAATAAGACACAACGTAGCATCCTTCGTAGTCGCCCGAATAGAGTTGTGGTTTGATGTAGAAATAGAATAAGACACAACATAGTATGAGAACACAGAAGCCACGAGGGGTTGTGGTTTGATGTAGAAATAGAATAAGACACAACAGGTCTAAACGTTGGTGCTTTATGTTCTAGTTGTGGTTTGATGTAGAAATAGAATAAGACACAACTTCAGATGAAGTATCTGAAGCAGGTAAAAGTTGTGGTTTGATGTAGAAATAGAATAAGACACAACACCGCCGAGATAGTTGCGCAACTTAGATAAGTTGTGGTTTGATGTAGAAATAGAATAAGACACAACTTCCTGTAATCTTGCAGCACCTTTGCAATGGTTGTGGTTTGATGTAGAAATAGAATAAGACACAACTCCTGTAACCTTATCGCACCTTTGCCATAGGTTGTGGTTTGATGTAGAAATAGAATAAGACACAACATTATCAACGCAGTAGCAGAGAGCGCAGAGTTGTGGTTTGATGTAGAAATAGAATAAGACACAACCGGCAGAACGAGCAGACCACATCGCCATAGTTGTGGTTTGATGTAGAAATAGAATAAGACACAACGTGATTTGCGTAGTGGTATCTCGCTTTCCGTTGTGGTTTGATGTAGAAATAGAATAAGTCACAACAGGGAGAGGTTGATATGCCTCTCCCTGCGGTTGTGGTTTGATATGTCAAAAATACGAATTTACATCGATTTTGGTTCTACGGTGCTTCGGTCGGGGGTGGCAACGGCATCAACTGCCGTAGTGTCTACAAGTGGGTCGAGGGTATCATCCACATATATTTCGACCTCAGCATCCGCAGGTATCACATCACCCTCAGCAGGTGCATCTGCAAGTGTAGCAGGCTCATCCGTGGTGGGTATAAAGCACATCGAGGTATAGTTGCCGTAGTTGAGTATTGCGAAGGCGGCTGCAACAATGGTTGCAAGCGCGAAGAGTGTTCCTAAAAGTCTATTCATCGTTTGATATTTTTTAGTCCGCCCGCGCGCAACTCCTTGACAGCGCGAAGCATAACATCGTCTATTGGATAGATATTATAGTAGTAGCCCGACTCATCGCCAAGGGCATTACGACCGATATAGGCGCGTATCTGCGTGAGAAGCACATTGCGCGACAAGGCGAGGTCCGACTCCGTAGCCGTAACGCCATTGCGCTCGGCATACGCCAAGAACTCGTCAAGCAACGTGGCATCGTCAAGCACAGCATCGAGGTCTTCGAGAGTCTTGACACCATCGAGTTTTGCGCGGTTGTGATCGGCAAAATCGAGGGTATAGCGGTAGAGGATATTGGCATCCCACACCTTATTATAGAAGTCCGAGACCTTGGTAGTATCCACAGGGATAAAGATATCGGGCATAACGCCACCGCCACCATAGACAACACGTCCTGCAGAGGTGCGGTACTCCTTGCTCTTATCCAAGCGGATAGAGTCCTTCGAGAAGAGTTCGTGGTGGTTGATGCGGTTAACCAAGTCCATACGGTATGCCATCTCATCGCCATTGGTATATGGGCGTTGTATAGAGCGACCCGAAGGGGTATAGTAGCGTGCTACGGTAAGGCGCACAGCAGAGCCATCGCTAAAGGGCAACTGCGCCTGCACAAGACCCTTACCAAAGGTGCGACGACCGATGACCAAGCCACGATCGTTATCCTGCACCGCACCCGCCAAAATCTCGCTCGACGAAGCACTTAACTCATCCACCAACACCGCAATATCGGTATCGGTATAGCGACCCGTACCGTCGGAGTACTCGTTGACACGTCTGCCGTGGCGATCCTCGGTGTAGACAATAAGTTTACCGCGATCGAGGAACTCGTTAACGATGCTCACAACCTGATCGAGGAAGCCACCGCCATTGCCTCGAAGGTCGATAATAACGGAGGTCATACCCTCTGCCTTAAGGCGTTCGAGAGCGTTGCATATCTCGGAATAGGATGTACGCGAGAACTGCGCAAGGCGCAAGTAGCCGATGCCAGCACTCTTATCGAGCATAAACGCCGCCGTAACGCTATGCACCTCAATAGCAGCGCGGGTGATATTGATATCGACCAACTCATCGATAGCCGAACGTTTAACCGACAACTTAACCTTTGAGCCTCGCGGACCACGCATAAGGCGTACCATAGAGTCCTGACTGATGCCCTGACCCGCAACATCCCTATTGTCGATGCGTATCACGCGGTCGCCAGCACGCACACCCGCCTTATCCGATGGACCCTGTGGGATGACGCTAAGCACCGTAATAGTATCGGTCATAGCATTAAAGACAATACCGATGCCGTCAAACTCGCCCTCCAACGACTCATTCACCGACTCGAACATCTTGGCTGGGATATACTCCGAGTGTGGATCGAGTTCCGAAAGGAGTTTCGGGATAGCCTTCTCGTAGATAGTATCGAGGTCGATAGGGTCAACGTAGTTGTTGCGCACCGTAATAATGGTCTGCATAAGCTTGTCGCCTCCCGACACAATCTTCTCCATTGCAGCCATCTCCTGCGACACCTGTGCCAGACTCTTCTCGTACTCGCCGACATTTGCCGACATATACTCTATGACGTTTCTAACACGATGACGCTCAACGATACGACCTATCATATAACTGCACGCTATGGTACACAATATGATAGCCACAACCACCGCTACACGCCCGATGGATCTCTTCTTTCCCGACTCCATTACCACTGTTATTTGTTATTAAATCTATATGTTAGTCCCACGCTCAACATTGACGATAACTGCAACTTGTCGACCTCGGCCTTATTGTAGTACAACTGGAAGTATACCTGTGTCGAGAAGTACTTATTTGCCTTGATGTCGATAGTGTTCTCCCAACGGAGCGTTGGAGCAATCTTATCGCCCGAATAGAGGCTTGTCACCCAACCATAGAAGGAGTATGCTGTAGTGCGGTAGCGCAACCAGCCATTCTCACCCCAAGTGCGGTCGAAGTCCAACTGCACAGAGAGACCGCCCTCATACTTTGAACGATAGCCCGTAGGCACACCATAGTTCATATCTACATATGTCTCGCCATCGAGTTTCTGTGTCTCTATATCGTGGCGGAAGGTAGCACTCATCGCCACAGGCGCAAGGTTGACCTTTAGAGGGAAACTCTTGGATGGCAAAACGTAGGTAAAACCGACTGAAGCATCCAAATATCCAGGTGTCATAAAGTTTGACACACGAGGATTCTCGCGCTCCTTATCGCCACGCGCAGCATAACCCGGTGCGAACTGCGTACGGAACTTGATGTTAGCACCATAGGTCCAATCCTTAACCATAGCCCACTGTGGTGCTGTAGAGAGAGCAACCTCATCAACATTCTTAAACCACACATCGCTCTGCGTGCCATCCAACTCCATCATCATACGGTTGTAACCGAACTTTGCCGATGCAGTATTGGTAAGCGAGAAGCGATCACGCTTATAGGTATGCAAAAAGTTAGCACTTGCAAGGATGGTTATGGTGTTATCACCTGCCGCCTGCCAAGTATCGCTAAATGCCGTCTGCGAGCCGTGAAGGTTGGCGGTGAAGTCTACCGTATTGCGTTCCTTGCGCAAAGCACGACGCTCGGCACGATACACCGCATCCGAGAAGTACTCAGCATCTACCGACTGATGCTTGAGGTCGTTCTCAAACTCCTTCATACCATTCTCTGGCACAACATCGTAGATTGACACCTGTGCTGAAAGCGTGCCACAATATGCCATCATAGCAACCAAAGCCAATATTAATCTCTTCATACTATTTATCTGTTAGGGGTAAACAAAAACTCCCACAAAAATACAAATTATTTTTGATACTTAACACCTAAAAAATCGAAAATTTTTCCTATCTTTGTGATTGGAACATAACTATAGAACGAAGATAAAAATGAAATATTTTGGAGCGCACGTTAGTGCATCAGGTGGCGTAGAGAACGCCGTTAAAAATGCAAAAGATATTGGGGCTACAGCATTTGCCCTATTTACCAAAAATCAGCGCCAGTGGATAGCATCTGCTCTCTCTCCCGCACAGATAGAGACCTTTAAGAGGGCTATGGCGGAGGCGGGCTACAGCGCATCGCAGATACTGCCTCACGACAGTTACCTTATCAACCTCGGACATCCCGATGAGTATGGTCTGCAGAAGTCGCGCGAGTCATTCTTCGAGGAGATGCAACGTTGCGAGTTGTTGGGTCTCGACCGCCTTAACTTTCACCCAGGTAGTCACCTCAAGCGCATCAGTGAGGAGGAGTCATTGGAGCGCATTGCGGAGTCTATAAATATGGCTTTGGAGCGCACAAAGGGTGTTACTGCGGTGTTGGAGAATACTGCGGGTCAGGGATCAAATCTCGGCTATAAGTTCGAGCATTTAGCCTATATCATCGACCGCGTGGAGGATAAGAGTCGTGTGGGCGTATGTCTCGACACTTGCCACTCCTTTGCTGCGGGTTACGACCTGCGCACCAAGGAGGCGTGCGATGCCACCTTTGCAGAGTTCGACAGAATCATCGGCTTCAAATACCTTCGCGGTATGCACCTCAACGACGCTATGCGTCCTCTCGGTAGCCGTATCGACCGCCACTCCCCTATGGGCGATGGCGAGATTGGCATCGAGTGCTTTAGATATATCGCAAGCGACCCACGTTTTGACAATATTCCTCTTATCCTTGAGACTCCCGATGAGGAGCGTTGGGCGCAGGAGATTGCACAGTTAAAGGCATTTGCAGGTATCTAATAGCAAGTAAGGAATGAAGTTTATCGAGTTATTGCTTATTGCCGTAGGCTTGGCGATGGATGCCTTTGCGGTGTCCGTTGGCAAGGGTCTGTCGCTAAAGAGAGTGCTTCCACGCCACGCTATGAGTGCAGGCTTGTGGTTTGGGGGCTTTCAGGCACTTATGCCTATCATCGGTTACTTTCTTGGTTGCAGTTTTGCCCACGTCGTAGAGCGCGTAGACCACTGGATAGCCTTTGGTCTACTGGCTATTATCGGTATAAATATGATTCGTGAAACCCTCTCGGATGATGACGAGGGTCACGACTCCGACTTTGGTTTTCGCAAGATGTTCGTAATGGCCGTAGCAACAAGCATCGATGCGCTAACCATCGGCATATCAATGGCATTCCTCCGAGTCGACATATGGGTTGCTGCCACTGTAATAGGCGTTGTAACCTTCGCCTTCTCTGCCGTAGGTGTATCGCTCGGCTGTAGGTTTGGCGCAAAGGTAGGCTCCAGAGCAGGAATACTCGGAGGCGCAGTGCTGATATGTCTTGGCATTAAAATTCTCGTAGAACATTTAGGGCTTATTTAAGGGATGTTCTATAAATTAGTATAAAAGTTTTCGTTGTTTCGGAAATTCTATTTCGGTTGCTTTTGTGCCTATTTCGACATCTTCCTTATCTTTACTCGGTTACAATGCTCGCATTGCGCCCTCATAAGAGATAATG
>JAGCKG010000082.1 GCA_017647625.1 Alistipes sp.
ATAGCAGATGAAGAAGTTATTTAATTGGTTATGCATCAGTAATCGTCCAGCGCACATCCTCTGCGTATGCTTAATGAGCATAGTGCTTGGCTGGCAATGCGGTGTAGGTGCTATAATCGCTCTCGAATACAAAGATGTACAGCGTGGTGGTTGGGAATGCTGGGACTGGCTCGATGTGCTTGCAGGAGCGATAGGTTGTGCTATTGGTGGGTGGTTGAATGTAGTAATTATAGATAGTATATGGTAGAGATTATCGAGAAAATAGTGCCACTTGTAGTGTCGATGCTCTTGGCACTCGGTGGCTTGGAATTTATCAAGTGGCTATTCAATAGGAAACCAGGCAAACGACTGGCAGAGGCGACTGCAGATCATTCAGAGGTAAAGGTTGACACTGATGAATTTCACCTGCTGCGCGAGCGATTGGAATTAGCTGACCGTCAGTTATTGGAGAAAGAACAACGATTCTACGACCAGACAGACGAATTGCGAAAAACTACGTCTGAGTTGCTTACAGCCGAGCGCAAAATAAGCGAACTTAATGGCGAGGTCAGCGCACTCAAGGCAGAGCGTAAAATGAAATTGTGCGAGGTGCGCAACTGCGCCCAGCGCGAACCACAGAGCGGATATTAACAAAAATCATATATATGAAAACATCAAAGCCACGAGGGTTACGCAATAACAACCCTGGCAACATCAGAAAGAATAACATCGTATATCAGGGCGAGGTAGTGCCGTCGAAGGATGAAGCCTTCAAGCAGTTCACGACTATGGCGTATGGATATCGAGCGATGTTCACAGTGCTATACACTTATCAAAAGAAGCACGGCATCAATACTATAGCAGATGCTATTGTCCGCTATGCCCCAGCCATAGAGAACCACACCACAGCCTACATCGATGCGGTTAGCGAGTGGAGTGGCGTACCCGCAACATCGCACATCACCACCACGAATGCAGATGTGATGATACCAATAGTGGCAGCTATGTCAAGAGTGGAGAATGGCATCCCCGCTGTGATGAGCGACGTAGAGGCTGGCTGGAAGTTATTTATCCAAGATTACAGAGCTCATATACTATGAGAATAATTTACAACAAATGGTTGCCATTCAAGGGGTTTGGCTTGATGAATATATTAGGTCTTGTCTTCAGCCGTATACAAAAGGAGGCGATAAGCAACAGGTCTATTCGTCACGAGGCGATACACACGGCACAACAGTATGAGATATTAGCACTATCGGCACTGATAGCCCTAGTGGTAAGCAATGTATATTCTTCGTGGTGGTATCTTTTTATCGTAGTCGCTATGCCGATAGCGATATATATTCTTGCTTGGCTTATTGAGCTCGCACTACCGCCATACAATAGTGCCTATAAGGACTCTCCATTTGAGCGTGAGGCATATGCTAATCAATATAACGAGGAGTACCTTGCAACTCGCAAGCTATTTGCTTGGGTCAAGTATATTTTGTGGAATCGCAATAAGAAATAAGATGCTTACCGCATTGTTTTTCATAGTGTTAGTTTTAGGTGGCATAGCCTGTTGCCCTTGCCGAGAGGTCGGGGCAACGGAGGCTGTGTTTTTTGCTGATAGCGCAAAGATAGTGCATATTGACACTATGAGGGTGGAGGTGCGTGACACAATCATTGTGCAGAGCTTAGAGCATTCTAATGAGCGCATCGAAACTTATAAGCAGTCATCACTACTAAGTAATAAGTATTGTATTACTACCGCTGTGATAGAGGGTGACGGCAAGTTACTACACCACCTATACACAAGAGATAGCGCAATGCTCCCTGCGAGGATTGTAGAGGTTGAGCGCATCGTGCGCGATACCATCTATCGCAACACCTCTGAGAGTGCCGAGAGAGTTGTCACACGCCAAGTTAAAAAGCCACTATCGTGGGTGGTTAAGACTCATATCATCGGCTTTTGGGTAATGGCAGCAGGCATATTTATACGACATCGCAAAAAGATAATTAGAGTATTCGCGGGATGGAGGAATTAGTATTTATCTATTGGGGCGATTGCCCGCGCGTTGCAGAGCCACCTGAAGCGTCACCACCGACGACAGGTGCAAGTGCGACTCACGGCAACGAATAGACTCTGCAACGAAGTGCTTGCACCTTTGGTGGGAGTGCTATTATGAACAAACACAGAGTAAAAGACGATATACCAATAAGAGTTATCAATGATCACGATCGTGTACACGCTATTCACGAAGAATTGCGAAACCAATTAGGCGAACTTTACTACGCCATCAGCAAGAGCTATATTTATAGCTTGATTAGCGAGAGAACTGGCTATTGCACCAAGAGCATAGCCAACATTCTCAACCATACGAAGAAGTCGAATAAGCCGACTTGAATGCAAAGAGCCTCACGATTGTGGGGCTTTTTCGTGTACTATATATAGGTAGTAAAAATTTTTGTAACTTTTTTTGAAAAAGATTTGCAAAATCAAAATAAAAGAGTTATCTTTGCATCAAGAAAAATAACTAACAACAACTTAACACTTACAACTATGACAACTTCAGAGATAACAGTAAAGAGAATTTTCAAGTCGATAAGCACTTTGAATCCTATCGTTCATAACTACGGCAAGGGTAGAGTTATCGTAGAGGGTCAAGGATCAACCGAAGAAGCACGACGCATTATGCCATATTTGGGTGAAGATTCTCTTGCGAAGAAGATAGTTAGCACTTCTTCTCGTTTCAGCGAAAAGCAGTTGTGGGTAGTGGCTTATGAGCTTATGAAGAGCGAGGAGTACAAGCAGATGCTTATCGCAGAGTGGACAGAGCTCTATGGCGGCGATGACTTTGCTGATGATGAGATTGATTATTTATACTACTAAAATATTACACATATGACAACTTTTACTAAAGAGTACACAGCCATAGCGACATCTGCGAAATATGGCGAGGCGCAGGTAACATTAACGCTCAACTTTGACAACGAGAGCAACACATCAGTTATTACCTTCGGTGGCGAATACATCGTTGCTGGTCAGACAACCAGTTACACTGGCGAGGGCATCGCACATACGAACAGCAAGGCAGAGGGTAACTCTATCAAGCTGTATAGCCTTAAGGCTTTGACGAAGCTTGGCACTAATCACATCGCCCTATACAAGAGTGACGAGTGCGATTTCAACAAGCAAACTCGATACATCTGCAACTTGACATCGCTCGCTATCTCTATCAAAGATGACATCTACAACTGGAGAAAGTCATTGAAGAATGATGAAGAGTAACAACCACGGCGGCAAGCGCGAGGGCGCAGGCCGCAAGGCATCGGGCAAGGTGAGGGGGACTCACACCCTCACTCTCTCGCCTGAATGTGCCGAAAAACTCAAGAGCATCGGCAGAGATAAGAGTGAGTATATTGATAGGTTGATTTTAGCCGACATTAAGCGAGGGTAACACCTCGCTTTTTTCTTTTTATATGCCCTTTCTTTTATTTTCTCTGAAAATCACAAAAGAAAGTAATACTCTGATATATAGATGTTTACTTTCTTTTCTTAAAATCTGTAGCGTTTAATTCTTTTTTTTTATTGCCACATTAAAAGCCCATTTATTCGCCCTTTATAGTCCACTTCCGTTTTTTCGGAAATCGTTTCCGCATTCTCGGAAATCGTAACTCGCTATTCGTATTGCTTTTATCCACCTTTGCAGTGGGGAAACAATAGTGTTTCTCCGTAACACTAATATCTTATTTATTATATGTCAGAGACAAAAACCTATGTGTTCGGTGAGGGTGGTAACTCTCAGAACGGATTTGACCCC
>JAGCKG010000083.1 GCA_017647625.1 Alistipes sp.
AGGGATGTTCTATAAATTAGTAAATTAAGTTTAACAATAGGAAGTTTTATTTTATATTTCGGTCGCTTTTGTGTCTATTTCGGCATCTTTCTCATCTTTCCTCGGTTGCTATGCCCGCATAGCGCCCTCGAAAGAGATAAGAAAATTGTTCGAAATATCCAATAAAATCAACTCGACCTAATTTATAGAACCTCCCATAAAACATACAACGATGAAAGGTAAGCAAATTGTAGCAATTGATGTTGGCTCGGCAAATGTAGTGATAGCAGTAGGTGCTGTTGAGGATGATGGTCGTGTGGAGATTAAGGGTATCGCTACCGAGCCTGTTGAGGGTGTCACAGCAGGTCGCGTTGGCAATAGCGAGACCGTAGGTCGTGCTGTGCGTACCGCAAAGGAGCGTCTTGAGCAGAGTCTTGGTGTCAAGATTACAGAGGCATATGTGGGTATTTCGGGAGACTATGTGCGTTGTGAGCAGGTCACAGACCACGTTTATGTGCGTGACGACAACGGTAGTGGCTGCAGTCAGATTTCGGAGCGCGATATCGATGAGCTTGACCGCCGTATGCAGAGCGTAAACCTTCCAGATGACCGCGAGGAGATTATTGCTAAGGAACCACTTAGTTATAAGGTTGACGAAAAGATCGTGAAGGAACCTATTGGTGAGTATGGATATGTGCTTTCGGCAACGTATAACTTTGTGCTTTCGGATAGAAATATGCGTGAGAGATTGCGTATATGCCTCAATAAGTTGGATATCACGATCAAGGATTTTGTGCCTAACGCCTTGATTTCGCCCCTCGGTGTGGCTACGGAAGACGATATGGAGGATGGTGCTGTTATCATCAACCTCGGCGCAGGACTTACAGATGTGACCGTAGTGCAGAATGGCAAGGTGTGCCACTTTGCATCAATACCTATAGGCGTGGGCGTTATCAACAACGACATCCGCGCATATGGTATTCCAAACAGTTATGTCGAGGCCTTGAAGGTGAACTATGGTTCTGCGGTGCAGGAACTCGCTACAGATGATAAGATTAACTTCCCACACGCCCGCAAGGGTACGGTAAAGAGCATCCGTCGTAAGAATCTCGCAAAGATTATCGAGGAGCGCTTGATAGAGATTGCCGAGTGGGTACGCAAGGAGATTAAGGAGGCTGGATGCGGTACACGCTTTGCACCTATAGTGCTTCTTACCGGAGGCGGTGCCGAGATGCAGAATATCGAACAACTCTTTGCGCGTGAGTTAAAGGCCGAGGAGGCACGTTCGGTATACCCAGAGTATGGCTTTACCGATAGTATGGGCGAGCATATTACCACTCGCGCCTATGCTACTATAGCGTCGTTGCTGTTGTACGGTGCAAAGCGTGGTACTTGTGTTATTTCGTATATACCACAGCAACCACAACCACAACCATAACCACAGTCACAACCATCGCCACAGCCACAACCATCGCCACAGCCACAGCAACCATCAAGACCTGTAGTTACGCCACGTCCTACAACACCAAAGCCCGAGGAGGTAGAGGTTAAGATTGAGACTCTCGGTCCTGTAGAGCCAGAGATTCCGTCGGAGGAGAGTAGCGAGGAGATACACATTGACGAGGAGCCTATGACAAAGAAGCGTAAGTTGATGACCAAGATTACAGAGTGGTTTACCGGTAAGGACGAAGAGTACACATTCTAACATCGAACGAAGATTATGACAGATAATGGAAATAAGAGTGCTACATTGGGCGTTGACGACTTTGTAGCATCAGTTTCGGATGGTAAACTCTCGGATTTGGAGATTGACTACCGTTCGAATATAATGGTTATAGGCGTTGGTGGTGCTGGCGGTAACGCGGTGAACCATATGCAGGAGTTGGGTATCGCGGGTGTTAACTTCGTTGTGTGTAACACCGATGCCAAGGCTCTAAGCAACTGCCTTGTACATAATAAGATACAGATGGGTCCAGGTCTCGGTGCGGGTAACGACCCAGTCAAGGGTCGCAAGTACGCTATCGAGACTGAGGAGCAGTTGCGCAACCTGCTTGAGACATCGAATGTGAAGATGCTCTTTATCGCAGCGGGTATGGGTGGTGGTACAGGAACTGGTGCGTCGCCTGTGATTGCAAAGATTGCTCACGACCTCGGTATCCTTACCGTTGCGGTGGTGACAATGCCATTGCGTATGGAGGGTCCAAGTCGCTACCAGAGTGCTGTGACAGGTCTTAACGAACTAAACCCTTGGGTGGACTCACTCCTTGTGATTGACAACGAGCGCATCAGGTCGATGTATGGTAAGTTGTCGCTTAAGGATGCCTTCGGTAAGGCGGATGACGTTCTTGGTATGGCAACAAAGGGTATTGCCGAACTTATCACCGTAGAGTTTGCGTTGGTGCGTGTCGACTTTGCCGATGTGGAGAAGGTTATGCGTAACAGTGGTCGCGCTCATATGTCGGTAGTATCAGGCTCGGGCGAGAATCGTGCGTTGGAGGCTGCGCAGAAGGCTTTGGAGTCGTCGTTGCTCGATGATAACCACATTGTGGGTGCTAAGGAGATTCTCCTCAGTTTCGCGGTTAAAGATCTCAACCAACTTACACACGATGACCTAACCATAGCAATGGAGTTTATCCAGAAGAGTGCAAGTTACACCGATGAGGATGGCATCATCCATCAGGCAGATATCATCTGGGGTGCAAGCGAGAAGCATACGTTGGCGGATGATGAGTTGGAACTTGTGGTGGTGGCTACACGCTTTGAGGATGGCGACAAACTGCAGATTAAGACCGAGTATGTTGAGGTAGATCCATTCGACAATGAAAAGGAGTCGGAGCCTATTGAGCCAATACCAGTGCCAACAAAGACAAATAAGGCGATGCCTCCAATCGAGCCAAAGACTATCAATCCACAGCGTGATCGCTATAAGAGCATCGATTTGCAGATTGTAAAGCCTGCATATGTACGTCACGGTGCAAGTTTCTTGGATGAGAATGAGAGCGTGCCTACAACGATGTTCCAGCCAGTGTCACAGCGTGTGCAGGAGGAGAGCGAGCCAGCGACAGGCGATGGCTCATTGTTCGAAACTATTGAGTAATGGATGCAATAATTATAAACGAAAGCATCAATATCGCTAATGTCATACTCTTTGGCATCATAGCGATTGTATTGCTAACACTCTCGGCAATGGCGTCAGGCTCCGAGGTGGCATTCTTCTCGCTTACGCGCTCCGACATCGATGAGTTGGAGTCGCGTAGCGATATCGCTGCCAAGCGTGTGCTTGAGTTGTTGTCAAATCGCGATAGGTTGCTTGCCACGATACTTGTAGCCAACAATATGGTGAATATCTGTTTGGTTATCGTCGTGACACAACTTGTGGGCGAGATATTTATCTTCAGCGGTGTTTGGGAGTTTGTCTTTAATACCGTTGTCATCACATTCTTGCTGTTGCTCTTTGGAGAGATTATGCCAAAGGTATTTTCGCAGACCAACCCAGTGAAGATGTGTGCGTTGCTATCGCTACCACTCAAACTCATACGTTGGTTAGTATACCCCTTGGCGTTTATCCTTATGCGTACGTCGAGTCGTGTAAGTCGCCTTGCTACGCGCAATGCCGAGATCTCGATAGAGGAACTTGCCGATGCCGTAGACCTTACCGAGACCGGCTCGGAGGAGGAGCAGAAAATGTTGTCGGGTATCGTGGCATTTGGTCAGACCGAGGTGGTGGAGATTATGCACTCGCGTGTCGACATTACAGGTCTGGAGTACGATGCGTCGTATGATGAGGTGCGCAAGGTTATTGTGGAGACTGGCTACTCGCGTATCCCAGTCTATGGCGACGACTTGGATGATGTGCGTGGCGTGCTGTATGTCAAGGACTTGTTGCCATATATTGGCGAGAGTTCGGACTTCGAGTGGCAGAAGTTGCTCCGCAAGCCATACTTCGTTCACGAGCATATGATGATTGACGACCTTCTTAAAAAGTTCCAAAAGAAGAAGATTCATATCGCCATAGTGGTGGATGAGTATGGTGCTACGCAGGGTCTTATTTCGTTGGAGGATATCCTTGAGGAGGTTGTGGGAGAGATTACCGATGAGAGCGATGACGATGAGGAGTTGCTATATGAGAAGATTGGTGAGCGCACCTATATCTTCGATGCAAAGATACATATTGGCGAGTTCGTGAGGGCGATAGGCTACGATGAGGATGCCTTTGCCGATGTTGAGGGTCACGCCGAGACGCTTGCAGGTCTTATGATGGAGCTTAAGCGCGATTTGCCACGTCGTGGTGATGAGTTGCAGTCGCACGGTGTGAAGTTCTTCATCGCAACGATGGAGGGTCGTCGCGTCGATAAAATCAAGGTCGAGGTAGATGGTTAATCTCTTTGTCGAGGCGTTGCCTGCGGTATATCTCTGTTGCGATGCTCTTATTGTTGCGGAGGATGTAGCCTCTGCAATGCGTTTCCAAAATGAGAAGCGACGCAGGGAGCATCTTGCGTGGCGACGTATCGTGCGCAGGGAGTTGGGAGCAAAGGTGCATATCGACTATAACGATGTCGGTGCGCCTGTGGTCGATGTAGACCATAGGTGGATAAGTGTTGCGCACGGTGGCGAGAGTGTTGCTGTGGCTATTGCCGACGAGCCTGTAGGTGTCGATATTGAGTGTCTCGATAGAGACTTTGATAGGGTAGCACCGCGCTATATGACATCCGAGGAGTTGCTTATATCGCAGGATGATAAGTGGTCTTGCTATGTGTGGTGCGCCAAGGAGGCGATGTACAAACTATATGGTCGTCGTGGTGTGGAACTACGAGGCGAACTACGAGTTGAGAGTTTCGACAGCGAGAGTATGACCATATATGGCTCTATGGAGGATATGTCTCCGGCTATAGTAAAAATTTCGCTTTACGATGACGATATTGTAGTTGCGGTAGCAACATTCAGATAGTTTTACTACCTTTGCGGTTTCAAAAATAATTTAGAGGTTTTAGGGATGTTCTATAAATTAGTAAATTAAGTTTAACAATAGGAAGTTTTATTTTATATTTCGGTCGCTTTTGTGTCTATTTCGGCATCTTTCTCATCTTTCCTCGGTTGCTATGCCCGCATAGCGCCCTCGAAAGAGATAAG
>JAGCKG010000084.1 GCA_017647625.1 Alistipes sp.
AAAAGCGTCGCAGACACCTTACTTTTGAGGCAAAACTTCGTAATGCCTCGACTTTGCTACGGCTCGGCATAACAAGTAAACTTGTTCTGCTCTCGCCTTAATCGCAAAGTTCAGTTTTCAGTTTAAAAAAGCGTCGCAGACACCTTACTTTTCAGTTTTCACTTTTCAGTTTTCAGTTTGTAAAAAGGCGTTGCCTTTTTGAAAGAGAAATTTTCCCCTTTACTCCGCTTTAGTCCCCTTTTCTCCCCTTTAGTCCGCACTAATTTTAAAATGTGTTGCACATTCTTGAAAAAAAGGTTACCTTTGTGCCGAGTATTGCGTTTTGCGAAACTATAATCCAAATACTGATAAATAATGAGTTTAGATTGGTTGAAAGTTGTCTTGATGGGTAGCGGTGATCCTGCGCATCCATCTGTGGCACATACGGTATTTGTGCTGGCGGCGGTTATCGCCTTGGGTATAGCACTCAGCCGTATCAAGATCAAGGGTGTATCCTTGGGTATGACTTGGATACTCTTTGTGGGTATCGCCTTCGGTCATTTCCTACCTTCGGGAACTATCCATCCCGATACCCTTCACTTTATCAAGGAGTTCGGTTTGATACTCTTTGTATTCTTCATCGGTTTGCAGGTAGGCCCTGGTTTTTTCTCATCGCTCAAGAGTGGTGGTTTGAAACTTATTGGCTTGGCATCGTTGGTTATCCTGCTTGGTGTCTGCACAACCTATGTCCTACACCTCGTCACTGGCGAGCCACTACCTACTATGGTGGGTGTCTTGTCGGGTGCTGTGACTAACACTCCTGGTTTGGGTGCTGCACAGCAGGCATATGCCGACTCGGGTATGGCAGACCCTGCATTGGCAGACTCCATCTCGCTCGGTTATGCTGTGGCATACCCTTTGGGTGTTGTGGGTATCATCTTCTCGATGATTATTATGCGCTACTTCTTGCGCGTAGACTTCAAGAAGGAGGATGAGGGTCTTGCTGCTATGAGCAATGAGACACACCTTCCACACCGTTACTCTGTGGAGTTTACCAACGAGATGCTTGAGGGTAAGACTATTGCCATTGCCCATATGCTTATCAACCGCCAGTTTGTGGTGTCGCGTATTATGCACGCTTCGGGCGAGATTGTTATGGCTGATGGTAACTCGAAACTAACACTTGGTGATCGTCTACGCATTATCTGTACAGACGAGGATAGCGAGGCTATTATGGCATTCTTCGGTAAGCCTATCGAGATGACTGCCGACGAGTGGGGTGCTACGGCTATGCAGTCTACACCGTTGGTGTCGCGTCGTATCCTTATCACGCGCGAGGAGATCAACGGTAAGAAGTTTGCCGACCTACGCCTACGCACACGCTACGGTATCAATATCACGCGCGTACATCGTGCTGGTGTCGACCTTATCCCATATCAGGGTATGGAGCTACAGGTGGGTGATAAGGTTATGGTTGTTGGTCCAGAGGCTGCGGTACAGCAGGCAGAGAATGTCTTGGGTAACTCGCTCAAGAAACTCGACCATCCAAACCTGCTTCCAGTATTTATAGGTATCGCACTTGGTGTGCTACTCGGTTCGCTACCACTTATGAATGTGCCACAGCCTGTGAAACTCGGCTTGGCGGGTGGTCCACTTATCGTGGCTATTCTTCTTGGTCGCTTCGGCCCGCACTTCGGTCTTGTTACCTATACCACTATGAGTGCTAACCTTATGCTCCGCGAGATAGGTCTTGCTATGTTCCTCGCAGCAGTAGGTATCGGTGCAGGTGATGGTTTTATTGATGCTATTGTAGGTGGTGGTTACAAGTGGATTGGCTATGGTGTCATCATCACCGTTCTCCCACTTGTTATCGTGGCACTTATCGCACGTCTCAAGTGCAAACTAAACTACTACACTATGATGGGTCTTATGGCGGGTTCTATGACCGATCCTCCAGCACTCGGCTTTGCCAGCACATCATCAGGTAACGATATGCCAGCCGTAAGTTACGCTACCGTATATCCAGTAGTTATGTTCTTACGAGTGCTTACGGCGCAGCTATTAATGCTCATGGCATTGTAATTTCTTGTGATAAGGGGCCATCTGCGGCCTCTCAATCATTGCCCCAAATGGGAAATACGCCAAGTATGTCCCATCTGGGGCAATCTCTTTATCGAGACCACATCTAACCCCTTCTGACAAGAAATTTAACTGAAAACTGAAAACTGAAAAGTATGGTATGCTTCGCATAAGTTTTATAAACAAGCGTCGCAGACACCTAAAGTTGTCACTTTTCCCTTTCCACTTTATAAATATAGCGTCGCAGACACCTTACCT
>JAGCKG010000085.1 GCA_017647625.1 Alistipes sp.
CATTCAATCTCTATGATAGCTCTATGATAGCACTTGGAAGTAGTATATCGCTTCAACTTAATGAGGTCTATTTTGAGTGGTCGTTGTGGGTCTTTGTGCAGCTCTTGGCATCCTCGTCGTTGTTCCTTGCGATTATGGCGCGCAGAAGCCTTGTGATTACCTATATTGGGGCTTTCGTTGGTGTAATGTTGTTTGTATATGCGGCTGTGGATTTGATAGTTGACAATGAGTGGTTCCTAAATATCGAAGCACATATTGAGTCTGTGGAGATTGTTGGTAAAACCCTCTTCTGCCTGCTCCCTGTGTTCTTCTATGCATTGAGTTATGTTGCGCTCTGCAAACGACAAGTAAAGTGGTAGGGTTATGATGCAGTTTTCGGAAGAGAAGCCTATATGGCGACAGATATATGAACTTATCGCTATGCGCATACTCTCGGGAGAGTGGTGCGAGTGCGAGCGTATAATGTCCGTGAGGGAGATGGCATCAAATGTCGGTGTTAACCCAAATACGGTTATGCGTAGTTATGAGAGATTGGAGGCGGATGGTATCATCTACAACCGCCGTGGTGTAGGTTTCTTTGTCTCGGAGGGGGCAAGGGATCATATCAAGCAACTCGAACGAAAGAAATTTATGGATGAGGAGTTGCCAAAACTTCGAGAACGACTCGCACTAATCGGTCTATCTATTGAGGTCCGAGTTCAGATTGGTGATGAGTAGCTTTTAAGGTGAAAAGTGAAAAGTGAAAACTGAAAAGTGTGGTATGCTACGCATAAGTTTTATAAATATAGCGTTGCAGATGCCATACTTTTCAGTTTTCATTTTTCAGTTTTGAGTTTTTTTCTTACCTTTGCACGATTAAAGTATTTGTGAAATTCTAACCTGATTTATTATGTTAAGCATTATCTATTACATCGTGGTTTCAGCGGCGTGGTTGGTGCTATATTTGGCATCTTGGGTCGCTCTTATTGTATGCTATCCGTTTGATAAAAAGCGCGCTGTGGTACACAAGTTATCAGCGTGGCTTACGGCTACGGTATTTATCTTCGCACCATTGGCACGACGCAAGGTGGTGGGTGCAGAGAATATCGACCCAGATAAGGCATACGTTATGGTGCTTAACCACCAGTCGATGGTAGATATCCTTAGCATCTACAACCTCCCTTTGGTCTTTAAGTGGGTGTCGAAGAAGGAGGTATATCGTATTCCATTGGTAGGTCGTCTATTGCTTATGCACGGTGATATTGTTATCAACCGCGCAAGTGCCAAGGAGGCGATGCAGTTGGTACACTCAAAGGGTAAGGAGTGGTTGAAGAAGGGTGCTTCGGTGGCTATCTTCCCAGAGGGTACACGCTCTAAAGATGGCGAGATTCACAACTTCAAGGCCGGTGCCTTCATCCTTGCTAAAGATGCGGGTGTACCTATCCTACCTATCGTGTTGGATGGTACAAGTACGTTGGTACGCAAGGGGTGGATGATTAACTGGCGAAATGTGACAACCATCAAGGTGCTACCACCAATTCCTGCAGAGGAGGTGGCATCACGCGATATCAAGGATGTAATGTCGCAGGTAAGAACAGATATGGTGAATGCGTTGGCAGAGGTGCGCGCAAATAAGTAAAGAGTAATTAAGGGGCCAAAGGGAAAACTGAAAAGTGAAAACTGAAAAGTAAGGTGCCTACGGCGTGCGTTTAATAAAGTGAAAACTGAAAAGTGAAAACTGAACTTTGCGATTAAGGCGAGAGCAGAACAAGTTACTTGTTATGCCGAGCCGTAGCAAAGTCGAGGCATTACTTTAGTTTTGCCTCAAAAGTAAGGTGCCTACGGCGTGTGTTTAATAAAGTGAAAACTGAAAAGTCAAAGGTTTTTAAAGGGAAAAATTTCTCAAAAAGGCACAACCTTTTAACCATTACTAATTACTCACTACTCATTACTAATTTGTAAAGTAGTATGGCAGAATTGAATTTGACAAACCAAGTAGCAGAGTACGATAAGGATGCGATTATAACACTCTCGCCTCGTGAGCATATCCGTCTACGTCCGGGTATGTACATCGGTAAGTTGGGCGATGGTACTCAGGCAGATGATGGTATCTACGTCCTCATCAAGGAGGTTGTGGATAACTCCATCGATGAGTTTATTATGGGCGCAGGTAAGCGTATCGAGATAAATGTCGAGGGTGATAAGGTTTCGGTGCGCGACTACGGTCGTGGTATCCCATTGGAGGCGTTGTCGGACGCGGTAAGCAAGATGAATACTGGTGGTAAGTATGGTGGCGATGCCTTCAAAAAGACTGTCGGTTTGAATGGTGTGGGTGTCAAGGCTGTAAATATGCTCTCGACACACTTCCTTGCGCGCTCGGTGCGCAATGGTGAGGCTCGTACCGTAACATTTTCGCAGGGCTTGGAGTGTACCGACCGCTCGGAGAGTGGAGTGGCAGAGCCTAATGGTACATATGTGGAGTTTGTAGTTGACCGCGAGGTATTTGGCGACTATACCTACAACCTTGAGTATGTGGAGCAGTTGGTTAAGAACTATACATACCTTAACCTCGGTCTTACGGTGGTGCTTAACGGCAAGCCTTACATCTCGAAGAATGGTCTTTTGGACTTGGTGAACGACAATATGTCGAGTGAGCCATTGTATGCACCTATACATATCTCTGGCGAGGATATCGAGATTGTCATCACGCACGGCAATGGCTATGGCGAGGCGTACTACTCATTTGTGAATGGTCAGTATACCCCACAGGGTGGTACTCATCAGACCGCTTTGCGCGAGGCTGTGGCAAAGACTATCAAGGAGTTCTATCGCAAGGACTACGACCCATCGGATATTCGTACCTCTATCATCGCGGCTATCTCGGTAAGGGTTGATGACCCTATCTTCGAGTCGCAGACAAAGACAAAACTCGGCTCTAAGGAGAAGGATAGTGGCGTTACAATGCGTCAGTTTGTGGGCGATTTCCTCTCGGTGGACTTGGATAACTACCTACACAAGCATCCCGAGACAGCGCAGATTCTTCAAAAGAAGATTGTAGAGAACGAAAAGGAGCGTAAGGCTATATCTGGCGTACAGAAGAAGGCGCGCGAGGCGGCAAAGAAGGTGTCGTTGAACAATAAGAAGTTGCGCGACTGCAAGATTCACTATACAGATAAGTCGGATTTGGCGGAGCAGACGATGATATTCATCACGGAGGGTAATTCAGCCTCTGGCTCTATCACCTCGAGTCGTGACCCACGCACGCAGGCAGTGTTCTCGTTGCGCGGTAAGCCTCTAAACTGCTATGGTCTAACCAAGCGCGTGGTCTACGAACATGAGGAGTTCAACTTGCTTCAGGCAGCACTAAACATCGAGGAGGATATGGATAACCTACGCTACAACAAGGTTATCATCGCTACGGATGCCGATGTCGACGGTATGCATATTCGCTTATTGCTGACATCGTTCTTCTTGCAGTTCTTCCCAGATGTCATCCGTCTTGGTCACTTGTACATCTTGCAGACACCATTGTTCCGTGTCCGCAATAAGAAGGAGACCCACTACTGCTACTCGGATGAGGAGCGTATAGAGGCGGTAAAGAAGTGCGGTGCGCAGGCAGAGATTACCCGCTTTAAGGGTCTTGGTGAGATCTCTGCGCAGGAGTTCAAGGAGTTTATCGGTGAGGGTATGCGTCTGGATAAGGTGCGCCTAACGAAGGATGACCCTATCCACGACCTTCTCGACTTTTATATGGGTAAGAATACGCCCGACCGTAAGGACTTTATCGTGAGCAACCTTCGCGTAGAGGAGGATATTATCGAAAATCTCAAAAGTGTTAATTAATGGAGGAGAATAAAGATATATTAGAGGGTGCTGAAGAGGCTGTAGTGGAGGCTACCGATGTTGAGATAGAGGATGCCGAGACTGCGGATGATGCGCCCAAGGGCAAGTATGGCGTGCTAACCTCGGCAGAGGATAGTATGCGTCGCCTTACGGGTATGTACAAGAACTGGTTCTTGGATTATGCTTCGTATGTAATCCTTGAGCGTGCTGTGCCACACTTGGCGGATGGTCTAAAGCCCGTACAGCGTCGTATCCTTCACGCTATGAAGTGCGTTGAGGATGGAAGATATAATAAGGTGGCAAATGTCGTAGGTCAGGCTATGCAGTACCACCCTCACGGTGATGCCTCTATTAAGGATGCCTTGGTGCAGTTGGGTCAGAAGGGATTGCTCATCGATATGCAGGGTAACTGGGGTAACATCCTTACGGGTGATGAGGCAGCCGCAGGTCGTTATATCGAGGCTCGATTGTCGAAGTTTGCCTTGGATGTAGTCTATAACAAGAAGACTACCGAGTGGATGTTGGCATATGATGGACGTAAGGAGGAGCCAGTGACTCTGCCTGTAAAGTTCCCTTTGCTTTTGGCACAGGGTGCTGATGGTATTGCCGTAGGTCTTGCTTCGAAGATTTTGCCTCATAACTTCAACGAACTTATCAATGCATCGATAGTCTATCTTCGTGGCGAGGAGTTTTCGTTAGTGCCTGACTTCCAGACGGGCGGTATTATGGATGCAACGAACTACAATGATGGTTTGCGTGGTGGCTCGGTGCGTGTCCGCGCCCGCATATCGAAGATTGATAAGCGCACGTTGGCGATTACCGAGATTCCATATACAACAACTTCGGAGTCTATCAAGGAGTCTATTATCAAGGCCAATGATAAGGGTAAGATTAAGATTAAGAAGGTCGATGATAACACTGCCGAGAAGGTGGAGATTGTTATTCAGGTTGCTGCCGATGAGTCATCGGATAAGACTATCGACGCACTATACGCCTTTACCGACTGCGAGGTCTCTATCTCGCCTAATGCCTGCGTAATCGTAGATAACAAGCCAGTGTTTATGGGTGTTAGCGATATCTTGCGCTACTCTACAGACCATACCAAAGGCTTGCTCGGTAAGGAACTTGAGATTAAACTCAACGAACTTAACGAGGCTTGGCACGCAGCATCGTTGGAGCGCATCTTCATCGAGAACAAACTATATCAACTTATCGAGGGTTGTCGCACTCGCGAGGCAGCATACGAGGCAGTAGATAAGGGTCTTGAGCCATTTAAGGGTAAGTTGCGCAGAGAGGTTACCTTGGAGGATGTACAGCGTCTTACGGAGTTGAAGTTCATCCGTATCTCGCGCTACGACAGCGACAAGGCGGACAACGAGATTAAGCAGATTGAGGCAGATATCAAGCAGACAAAGCACGATCTTGACCACCTTACCGACTATACGATTGCCTACTTCGAGCGTATCAAGTCGAAGTATGGCGAGGGCAAGGAGCGCAGGACCGAGATTCGTGAGTTCGATGCTATCGAGGCTTGGAAGGTTGCGTCGTCTAATGCGAAGTTGTATGTTGACCGTGCCGAGGGCTTCTTCGGTATGGGTAAGTCGATGAAGGACTCGGAGTTTGTCTGCGACTGTTCTAACCTCGACGATGTAATTGTGATATTGAAGGATGGTAGATATAAGATTACGAAGATTTCCGAGAAGGCATTCTTCGATAAGGGTATCTACTATATAGGTATATATAAGCGTAACGACGAACGCACGATATACAATATGCTCTATCGTGATGGGCGTGGTGGTGCTATTATGATGAAGCGTTGCGCTATCAAGAGCGTGACACGCGATAAGGAGTACGATCTGACGAAGGGTACGGCAAAGAGTGAGTTGTTGTATCTCTCGGTCAACCCTAATGGTGAGGCGGAGGTACTCAAGATCTACCTACGCCCACGCGCAAGGTTGAAGAAGTGTATCATCGACCTCGACCTCTCGACATTGGCTATCAAGGGACGTCAGAGTGTGGGTAATCTCGTTACGCGCTACTCGATAAATAAGATTGTTCTCAAGGAGAAGGGTACATCGACACTCGGTGGTCAGAATATCTGGTACGACGAGGATGTACGCCGATTGAATACCGACGGTAGAGGTCATCTTCTTGGTGAGTTCAAGGGCGATGATAAGATTGTGGTGTGGACAGCCAAGAATCAGTACTATATCACTGGCTTCGATGTACAGCAACACTTCCCTGATGACACCATCCGCGTAGAGCGTTTCGTGGCAGAAAGGGTCTACTCGTTGTGCTACTACGATGGCGAGATGAAGTACTACTATATGAAACGCTTCCAGTTGGAGGTTAGCGATAAGACGCAGTTCTTCTTGGAGGAGGGCGCACCAATGCGCTTTGTGACTATCACATATCGTAAGGGTGCAACACTTGAGGTTACCTTCGGCGGTAACCACGCACAGCGACCACAAGAACTTATCGATGTCGATGAGTTTATCGGCATCAAGAGCCATAGAGCCAAGGGTAAGCGTATTACAAACTACGATGTGGCATCGCTACGCTTTATAGAACCTGAGACTCCAGAGAATGAGGACTATAACGATGGCGAGGATGAGGATATCGTTGATGATGTGGATGCTGGGGCAGAGGATAGCATAGATATGAACGATATCGTTGGCGAGGAGATTAAGGTAGACCCTGCGGTGGACTATACTACTCGTTCGGAGGGCGATGATGCTGGCTTCTCGGCATCGCAGTTGGACTTGTTTAGTTAGTGCGCTATGCTCATATTGGTGGGATATGCTGGCTCTGGCAAGAGTTCCTTGGCAAAACGCTTGGCTAAAGCGTTGGGCGTGGGGTATGTAGATACCGACACCCTTGTGGAGCAGAGCGTGGGAGCAACGATTGCAGATATCTTCCACTACGAGGGCGAGGAGTACTTCCGTCGTGCCGAGCGCGGTGTTGTGGATAGACTTGTGGCAGAGGGTTATAACGGTATTGTGGCTACGGGTGGCGGACTACCAGTGTGGGAGGATAATATGGAGTACCTAAATAGTATAGGCACAACCATATATCTACAACGTAGTCCCGAGCAGATACTCTCGCGCCTCTCGGCATATGGCAGGGATAAACGCCCTATGTTTCGCGGTAAGAGCGACGAGGAACTACTCGAATTTATGCACGACCACTTGGCTCAACGTGAGCCATACTATGCCAAGGCAAAAGTTGTGGTCGACTGCAATACTATGAGCGACGTGGATGTCGTTAACTATATTATAGCGAGTGTGCAAAGTTTGTAAGGTATGGATAACCGTCCTATAGGTGTTTATGATTCAGGCTTCGGGGGTCTGTCGGTGTGGCGAGAACTATGTCGACTACTTCCGAATGAGTCTATCGTATACCTCGGTGACGGTAAGAACTGTCCATATGGTGGTCGTTCGCGTGAGGAGATTACGCGCTTTGCTACGGAGTCGGTAGAACGACTTGTGAGTGAGGGTGTTAAGATGGTCGTTGTGGGGTGTAATACTGCCACTACAGCCTCTATTGCAACCCTGCGCGATATTTGGCGCGATATGCCTATTGTGGGCTTGGAGCCTGCGGTTAAGCCCGCTTGTCTTACGACACAGACCAAGCGTATCGCGGTGCTTGCTACGGAGCATAGCCTTAAAAGCGATATGTTCCTTAGTACTACGGCACGCTATGCCGAGGGTGTTGAGGTGTTGAAGGTCGTAGGCGAAAAGTTTGTGGATATTGTCGAGGCGGGCAAGGAGGAGTCTGTAGAGGCGCACGATGCTGTGCGCAAGGTTGTGGAGCCACTACTTGATAGCGGTATCGACAAGATTGTGCTTGGCTGTACCCACTATCCATTCCTACGTTCGCATATTGAGGATATCGTGGCGGGCAGAGGTATCGACATCGTGGACTCTGGTGAAGCTGTGGCGCGTAGGGTGGAGTGGTTACTGAAGAGATATAAGATTTCAGCGCGTAGCGACCATAGAGCAGAGTATCGCTTTATAAGTTTTGCGGATGAGCGTTATAGACTAAGCCTCGAACAGCGAGCGAAGAGTATTCTTGATAAATTACTAATTGCAAATTACTAATTATGGCAAAACGAGATACAGAGCGAGAGTACGAACAACTCTCCACAGCAGACAATATTCGATTAATCGTGGGCTTTGTGCTGATGCTTATCGGTGCATTCCTCTTTTCGTCGATAGTATCCTATATCTTCTATTGGGCAGAGGATATGAGTGCTATTGCGGAGATTGGTGTGCCTATGGCATCGCCAGAGTTTAGTAATATCTGCGGTAAGGGTGGTGCATTGGTGGCTCATCGTTTGGTGGGTGGTGGCTTTGGTCTCTTTGCTGTGGTTATATCCTTTATATTCCTTGTGTTTGGTTGGCGTTTGTTCCGCTATAAGCCTCTACGCCTATACCGTTTCTTGCTGATATTCTCGCTTGTATTGGTGCTTGGCTCGCTTACTATGGGCTTCATTTTCGGTACAGCGTGGAGTGTCTTTGGCTCAGGTCTTGGTGGCGAGTATGGCATCGCTCTCGATATATGGCTTGGCGATATGATTGGTGGTGTGGGAACACTGCTTGTTATCATTGCTGGATGGATAATGACGGGACTACTTATCGACCGCAACTTCTTGCGCGTGGTGGATAATGCTGGCGAGCAGGTTGTAGGTGGTGTTACCAGTGTCACACGTCGCGCCTTTGGTCACCTACAGCGTCGTAAGCAGGAGGAGCAACCTGTTGAGTATACGGCAGATGGCGACGAGGAGTATGAGGAGCATACTATCGAAGATATAGCAAACGAAGAAGAACCTGCAGTAGCGCATAAGTCTGTAGCAGAGGAGGTTGAGTCTACCATAGAGCCTATCATAGAGCCTACAATTGAGCCCACCACAGAGCCTACAGTTGACGATTTGTTTGTAGTAGAGCCTATTACCGATGAGGATAGAGAAGATAGTGGCGATACGCCAATCAACGTAGATGATGTTCTTGGTCTTGATGATGCGCAGGAGACTACAGCAGGCAATGAGGGTGAGGATGATGCCCTTGTGGTTACCGTTAAGCAATACAAACCAAAGGATGCCGAGGAGGAGCCTCTTGACCTATACGACCCTATGCTTGATATTGCACACTACGACTCTCCTACAGCGCAGTTGCTTACCGAACATAAGAGCGTAAGTGCTATCGACGAGGAGGAGATATTTAGAAATAAGGAGCGTATTCGTGAGACCTTGCTCCACTTCCATATACCTATTGTAAGTATGACCGCTACGGTAGGACCTACCGTTACGTTGTACGAGATTGTGCAAGAGCCGGGAGTCAAGATTTCGCGTATTCAGGGCTTGGAGGATGACCTTGCGCAGAACCTTAAGGCGCAGAGTGTGCGTATCATTGCCCCTATGCCGGGTCGCGGTACTATCGGTATTGAGGTACCTAATCAGACCAAGCAGACGGTATCTATGCGTTCAGCTATATGCTCTGAGGAGTTCCAGAACTCCAAGGCGGAACTTCCAGTGGTTATAGGTCGCACCATTCAGAATGAGAACTACACCTTCGACCTTGCAAAGTTGCCACACTTGCTTGTTGCAGGTGCTACGGGTCAGGGTAAGTCAGTGGGTCTCAACGCTATCATCACATCGTTGCTTTACAAGAAGCATCCTGCGGAGTTGAAGTTTGTGTTGATAGACCCTAAAATGGTGGAGTTCTCGTTGTACAACAAACTTGAGAAGCACTTCTTGGCAAAGATGGAGTCGGAGGATGAGTCGATTGTTACAGACCCCAAGAAGGCTGTATATACGCTTAATGCCTTGTGTACAGAGATGTCTAACCGCTTGGAGTTGTGTAAGAAGGCGGGAGCGAAGAATATCGTTGAGTACAACGATAAGTTCCTACATCGTAGACTCAACCCTGAGAATGGTCATCGCTTCTTGCCATATATCGTGGTTGTGATAGATGAGTTTGCCGACCTTATTATGACTGCCAAGGAGGTTGAGGCCCCTGTTATGCGTTTGGCACAGAAGGCGCGTGCTATCGGTATCCACCTTATCGTGGCTACACAGCGACCAGATGTGAAGGTTATTACGGGCGGTATCAAGGCTAACTTCCCAGCGCGTATCGCCTTTCGCGTGATGCAGATGACCGACTCGCGTACTATCATTGACCAGCCGGGTGCTAACCAGCTTATTGGTCGTGGCGATATGTTGTTCCTAAGCGGTGGCGAGCCTATACGTATTCAGTGTGCCTTTGTCGATACCCCAGAGGTGGAGCGCATCGTGGACCATATCGGCTCACAGCAGGGCTATACCTCGGCATATAACCTTCCAGACTATGTTCCGGAGGCGGGTAGCGAGGCAGGTGTAGGTTTTGGTAGCGAGGAGAGTAGCGCACCACAGAGGTACGACCCCAAGTTTGCGGAGATTGCCCGCGAGGCGGTGTCGAGTGGTGTTATATCTACCTCGATGATACAGCGTAACTTCGAGGTGGGTTTCAACCGCGCGGGTCGCATTATGCTACAACTTGAGCGTGCGGGCATCGTGGGCCCACAGGTAGGCTCTAAACAGCGCGAGATACGATTCTACGACCTACCATCGTTGGAGGCACGCTTGCAGGAACTTGGTATTAACTAACCTTAAAACTACGAGATATGAGAAGATTATGTATGTTGCTTGTGGCACTAATGTGTGCAGTGAATGTATCGGCACAGATAACTGCCCGCGACTGGATTGAAGGACTAAACTACACCCTTGATGACCGCTACGCCCTATATATGAAGGTTGGGGCTTATGGCGAGGAGATGAATGGCTACTTTATGGTGGATAAGGATAGTTATTATATCCAACTGGGCATTATGGAGGTCTATAGCGATGGTAAACTACGCTATGAGATTAACAACGAGCGCAAGGAGGTGACGGAGGATAGGGTAAACCTCGACTCGCGAGATTTGCTTACAAACCCTACCCGCGCCTTTGAGTTCCTTGAGTCGGAGTTTACAGCGACTATCAGCGAGACAATACATAATGGTGCAATACTAAAACTCGTACCCAAGCAGAGTGCCGATATAACGGCAGTCTATGTGAGTGTCGTGTGGAAGGATAACCGCATTATTCCATTGGCTATAAAGTACGACTACGATGGCGAGGAGGTTACCATCGCCCTCGTTATGGCAGATGTGAATAGTGCTATTCTGCCACGCTGGAATAAGAGTGCATACAAGACCTACGATATAGTATCGTTTCTATAAGCTAATTTAAGGGATGTTCTATAAATTAGTAAATTAAGGGATGTTCTATAAATTAGTAAATTAAGTTTAACAATAGGAGGTTGTATTTTATCTTTCGGTTGCTTTTGTGCCTATTTCGACATCTTCCTTATCTTTACTCGGTTACAATGCTCGCATTGCGCCCTCATAAGAG
>JAGCKG010000086.1 GCA_017647625.1 Alistipes sp.
GATGCGACGACAATGGATGGCGGGACAGTACTACGACTTCTCGATACCGTGGAACTTCGGTTTCAACTATAGCATCAGTTATAGCGCACAATATGTAAATAATGGAACGACGGGATACAAGAAGAATATCCAGCAGACGGCAAACTTCAACGGTAGCGTCAAACTTACGGCAAAGACGATGATTACCGCCAACTCGGGTTACGACTTTACGGCGCGCAAGATGTCAATGACATCGGTATCCATCACGCGCGACTTGCACTGCTGGCAGATGTCATTCTCGTGGATTCCATTTGGCAACCACAAGAGTTGGGCATTCAACATCGGTGTTAAGGCAGCATCGCTTGCCGACTTGAAGTACGATAAGAGTTACTCGCAGTACGACTATATGTACTAACAAATAAAGGCATCTCGAAATGAAGTGCCTTTATTTGTTAGTAATAAGTAACTTGTAATTAGTGGTAAAAACTGAAAACGCTATTTTTCAGCATCATTCCCCTAAAATGTATATCCCTCGATACTATCGGCGAGTAGGCTCCAACCGTTGTTACCTTTGTATGCATCTACTGCTATATGTGGCACATATATCTTTCTGTTATCAGCCTGATAGTCAAAGCTACAATTATATTGGTTAGGCATATCTCCATATGTGCGCATTGTAGGTGGTGTCTCAGACTCACAATATACACTCTCAAGAGAGACACAGCCATAAAACGCACCAAACTCAATAACCTCAACATTTCGAGGTATAAAGATACTCTCAAGTGCTGTACAATGGTGGAAACACATCACAGGAATCGACACAACACCACTGCCAATGGTAACCTCTCGAAGTTGCTGACAGTTAGTAAATGCGCTATCATATAGCGACACCACGCTATCTGGAATGTTTATCGTTGTTAGTGCCTGACAATTGCGAAATGCTTGCTCGCAGATTGCTATAATATCGTTATGAAGCGTTACTCGTTCCAAATATGGGGCAAAGGCAAATGCTCCAAGACCTATCGCCTTAGCCTCCTCTGGCACTACATACTCTATTGCAGGGTGACCAATGGCATAAAAGAGATGCTCACCATAGATTAATGCACGACCGTCGCTTGTAGCATACTCACCACTAAACTCTCTGAGCGAAGTACAACCCTCAAAAATATACCCGCCACTCAATTTGACACCACGAGACAGATGTACCCGCTCAAGCTCTTTGCTATAGACAAAAGCATATTCACCTATGTCAACATCCTCAGGTACAGTTATGCTTCTGAGCATAGAATTAGCAAAGGCAAGCATACCAATCTCCTCTACCTCATCAGGTACTGCGTACTCCACCAAACCACACCCCAAAGCAAAAGCCTTAAGAGAGCCATCGACAATAAGAGCATAACCATCATTTGTTGCATACTTACCATTAAAACTCTTTAGACCAACGCACGCCTCAAACACTCCATAGTCGAGTGTTGTAACGCTATTTGTAATAGTAAACTCTTCCAACGACTTACACGAAGCAAATGCTCCACGGAAGATAGCAGTAAGGCTCTTTGGAGTAGTTATATGCTGTAGTTTACTACAGCCATTAAATGCATACTCTTCAATAACCTCTAAACCCTCGTTGAGATAGACATATTCAAGGTTTACGCATTCTGCAAAGGCATTAGACTCTATCTTTTTTACGCTTTTTGGTAGGCGAATCCCCGATAGTGCCTCGTTGCAACTATATGCAAACATACTAATTGTAGTAAGCTCTCCATCAAAGGTTATACGACCAAAGCCTATTGTTTCGTCCCACTCGTTTGAAACCTCAACCATAGCACTATCGCTAAATGCATTTTGTGTTATTACGGGTGCTGTGGCAAGATACCACAACTCGTTTGTAGGCACCTCAACACTAAAGTCAAGTAGTGGCGAATCGTATTCAGGGATGCTTGGAATATCGTTTGCATTATCGTTTTTGCATCCAACAACTCCCAAACAACAGCACATAATCAGGATTAGTAATCGTTTCATAGGTAGTAAGTTTTTGCCTCTAACACGACGACAATATAAAAAACTGAAAGGTAAGGTATCTCAACGCATTTATAAAATTCACGCGAAGCGCACCTTACTTTTCAGTTTTCACCTTTCAGTTCCTTAAATTCTATTATATATTTGGAACGCAAACGGACTCTCAAACTCCTCGCCACGTTCGTGACGCTCCTCGGAGATTAGTAGCCATTGAGAGTAGTCGATAGCAGGGAACGAGGTATCGCCCTCATAGTCGCGCTCAACGCGGGTGATATAGAGTCGATCAACAACATTGAGTGCCTCGGCATATATCTGCGCACCACCCATAACAAAGATCTCATCATCGCCACACGCCTCCTTAGCCATAGCGATAGCCTCCTCCAAAGAGTGAGCCGTCAAAGCACCCTCAAATGTGCGGTCTGCGCGTGTGATAACGATATTTGTACGCTTTGGGAGCGGTTTTGAGCCTAACGACTCGAATGTTTTGCGACCCATAATCACAGGATGTCCCGAGGTTGTGGTACGGAAGAAACGCATATCCTCCTTAATATGCCACAAGAGGGCATTCTTATCTCCGATAGTGCCATTCTGCGCAATGGCAACAATAATACTTACCATAATTCTATATTCAAAGGGAGCTTAACGGATTTTAAGGGTTATTAACGGCATTTAAGGGAAAAAACTTAATCACCCCTAACAAACTTTAATCACCCTTAACAACCTTAGTTTTCAGTTTTTACTTTATAAACATACGCCGTAGGC
>JAGCKG010000087.1 GCA_017647625.1 Alistipes sp.
ACAGCGTTTTTTGCGAGATTTTGCCATAAAAATAGAGATTAGTAGAAAACGTTTTCTACTAATCTCTAAATTATCGCTGTAATTTGCAAATAATCAGCTAATTAAATTTTATCCCAAGCGCCGCTTTTTGCATCATTACCTTAAAATACTACCCATCGTCGCCCTTTTTAGTTTGGGGACGCAATCGACCCCTTATCACAACAAAGCCCTTTTAGTCAATGTAATATGCCTTAGTCTCATCACGCTCTGGTGCTACTGGAAGAAGATCAGTGGCTGGATAGCCAAAGGCAATAGCGACCTGAAGTTTGTAATCTGCAGGGAGTTGTAGACGCTCAAGATATGGCTTGGCCTCGGGAGAGTTCATAACTGGCACAACGCTACCAAGACAGCAAGAGCCAATACCCTTACTCCAAGCAGAGAGCATCATATTCTCCGATAGCAGACCGCAGTCGAACTCACCACTATAACTCTCGATAGGGCAAGCGATAAATGCCACGGTAGGAGCATTGCGGAAGAAGTTACGGAAGTTTGGTTGCTCGGCAATCTTTGGGTTTTGAGCCACAGCGATAGCGGTAACGCCATCGAGAAACTCCTTGCTATCAACAACACGGATAGCCCAAGGTTGCTGATTCAAAGCACTTGGAGCGTAGATACCACACTTCAAAACCTCTGCCATAGCCTCACGGCATACTGGTTCATCCTTATAGTCGCGAATAGAGCGACGTGTCATAATAGTCTCCATAACAGCCTTCTCATTTAAGAAAACAGCATCACCACACTTCTTATCGTTACTATCACAGCAACCTGTTATCGCTGCAACAGAGAGCATAGCAACCATAAATCTAACTATTTTCATACTCTCTACTAATTACTAATTACTAATTATTTAACTACCTCTCCCTTAAGCACTACCTTACGGATAACAGGTGTCTGATGCGCATATGGAAGGTATGCAAGCGATGGCAATGGCTTGGTGATAAAGAAGTTAGCCACCTTACCGCGTGTGATAGAACCAAAGTCCTTACTCTCGCCCATAGCAGCAGCACTATTCATCGTAGCGGCGTTGAGAGCCTCCGCAGGGGTCATCTTCATCTTGATAGATGCCAACGACACCACAAAACGCATATTACCCGATGGCGCAGTGCCTGGATTGAAGTCCGAAGCGAGAGCCACAGCCAAGCCAGCATCTATCATCTTACGCGCTGGTGGGTAGGTAATACCGAGGAAGAAGGCACATCCAGGCAACATCGTAGGCATAGTATTGCTACCACGCAACGCCTCAACCTGCTCGTCACCCATAGACTCCAAGTGGTCAACAGAGAGAGCATTATGCTCCACACCTATCTCCACACCACCCGACACTGCAAGTTCGTTGGCGTGAATCTTTGCGCGTAGACCATACTTGGCACCCACCTCCATAATTTTTGCGGTCTCCTCAACAGTGAAGAAACCCTTATCGCAGAATACATCGACAAAGTCGGCAAGACCCTCCTTGGCAACAGCAGGAATCATATCGTTGCAAACGTGGTCGACATAGTCGCTCTGGCGACCCTTATAAGCGCGACCTACAGCGTGAGCACCAAGGAATGTAGCACGCACAGCCAATGGCGCAGTCTCGCGGATGCGCTTGATGACACGCAAAATCTTCAACTCATCCTCCAATGTAAGACCATAGCCCGACTTAATCTCCACAAGACCTGTACCCATAGAGACAATCTCGTCGATGCGCTCCATAGCCTGACGGTACAACTCATCCTCCGAGGTATCGTGAAGGCGGTCAGCAGAGTTTAGGATACCACCACCGCGCTTTGCTATCTCCTCGTACGAGAGACCGTTAATCTTATCCAAAAACTCCTGCTCACGGCTACCAGCATATACTATATGTGTGTGTGAGTCGCAGAAGGATGGAAAGAGCCAGCCGCCCTCGGCATCGAGGATGTCGCAACCCTCCGCAGAGGGTAGCGACTCCATAGTGCCATAATCCTTAATACGCTCGCCATCAGTAAGCAACCAAGCATTCTCCAAAGTCGCGATATCGGCCATAGCCTTACCCTCGACCTTTGTACGACCGCTCTCGTCGATACCGACAAGCGTACCGATATTTTTAACGAGTAAGTTCATAGTTGTTAAGGAAGTTTACAGATGTAGCGATATGTGGATACATCACAGTATCGTTATCTACGAATGGTACAAACTTACGATATGCCTCGAAGAGAGTCTCCACAGCCTGCGATGAACGAAGATTTGTCATTGCGTGGCGGAACTCCAATGCCTGTGCAGAGTTCATAAGCTCGATAGCCAATACGCGCTCGGTGTTCTGGACAACCTTCCAGAGTTTTGTAGCGGCGTTAGAGCCCATACTTACGTGATCCTCCTGACCCTGTGATGATGGGATAGAGTCGCAAGATGCTGGCCAGCACAAGCCCTTAGACTGACTCACGATAGATGCCGCAGTGTACTGTGGAATCATAAAGCCTGAGTTAAGACCTGGGTTAGCAACAAGGAAATTAGGCAACTCTCTTGCACCAGAGATAAGTTTATAGGTACGACGCTCCGAGATGTTACCAAGTTCGGCAACAGCGATAGCGAGGAAGTCCATAGCAACAGCGATAGGCTGACCGTGGAAGTTACCAGCAGAGATTACCTCGTCGGTATCTGGGAAGATAGTTGGGTTATCTGTAGCCGAGTTAATCTCGGTCTCAAGAACGCTTGCAACATATGCGATAGTATCCTTCGACGCACCGTGTACCTGTGGGATGCAACGGAACGAGTATGGATCCTGAACGTGCTTCTTTGGCTGCTTACAAATCTCGCTACCTGCCAACAACTCGCGGAAGTTACGCGCTGTCTCAATCTGACCATTGTGTGGACGGATGGCGTGTACGTTATGCTCGAATGGCTCCATACGACCATCAAAGGCATCCAAAGACATAGCACCGATGCAATCTGCCCACTTGCTCAAACGCTGTGAGTGGATAAGCGAGTATACGCCATATGCCGACATAAACTGAGTACCGTTAAGAAGAGCAAGACCCTCCTTTGAGCATAGAGTGATAGGTTCCCAGCCCATCTTCTCCATCATAACGCTACCCTCAACAACCTCGCCGTCAATCTCAACGTGACCCAAGCCCAAGAGTGGCAAGCACATATGTGCCAATGGCGAAAGGTCACCCGAAGCACCAAGAGAACCCTGCTCGTAGACAACTGGGATGATGTTGTTGTTGAACATCTCGATAAGACGCTCTACAGTGATAAGTTGTACGCCAGAATGACCATATGACAATGACTGAACCTTAAGCAAAATCATAAGACGTGCAATGTCTGATGGCACACGCTGACCTGTACCGCAAGCGTGAGACATCATCAAGTTCTTCTGCAACTGCGACAAGCCCTCCTCCTCAACAGATATATTGCACAAAGAGCCGAAACCTGTGGTAACGCCATAGATAGGACGACCTACAGTCTTGGTCTTCTGGTCGAGATACTCGCGACAATGGTTGATGCGAGCCTTGGCATCCTCGCTCAAAGCGAGCTTGTAACCCTTATACAAAATCTCCTCAACGCGAGCGATAGTGAGTCGCTCTGCACTTATATAATGAATCATAGTTATCTAAAATTTAGCGTTTCTTACTTATTCTCGTTATATACCTTCTCGATGAAGTTCATATCTGCAAGGTTTGGCATAGTAACCTTGAGCAATGGTGTACGCTCCATCTGACGCTTGATAGCGAACATAGCACCCTCGTTACGAGCCCAGCTACGACGCGCAATACCATTGTTCACATCCCACAACAACATCTCCTCGATGTGGCGTGCAGAGTCCTCAGAGCCATCGATAACCATACCGAAGCCACCATTCATTACCTCGCCCCAGCCTACGCCACCACCGTTGTGGATAGATACCCAAGTAGCACCGCGGAATGAGTCACCGATAACGTTATGAACAGCCATATCAGCACAGAAGCTTGAGCCATCGTAGATATTCGAGGTCTCACGATATGGAGAGTCGGTACCAGATACGTCGTGGTGGTCACGACCCAATACTACTGGTGCTGACAACTCGCCTCGCTTGATAGCCTCATTGAAAGCCAAGGCGATGCGAGTACGACCCTCTGAATCAGCATATAGGATACGAGCCTGTGAGCCTACGACAAGTTTGTTCTGCTTAGCCTCACGAATCCAGTGAAGGTTGTCCTCCATCTGACCCTGAATCTCCTTTGGAGACTCCTTAAGCATCTGCTCCAATACCTCGGCTGCAAGGCGGTCGGTAATCTCAAGATCCTCCTCCTTGCCTGAAGTACATACCCAACGGAATGGACCAAAGCCGTAGTCGAAGAACATAGGTCCCATAATATCCTGAACATATGATGGGTAACGGAACTTACCATCCTCTGTCATAATATCTGCGCCTGCGCGTGATGACTCCAAAAGGAAGGCATTACCGTAGTCGAAGAAATACATACCGCGAGCAGCAAGTTTGTTAACCGCTGCAACGTGGCGACGCAAAGACTCGCGTACACACTCGTGGAAACGCTCTGGTTCCTCTGCCATCATACGGTTAGACTCCTCGTAAGAGTAACCCACTGGGTAGTAACCACCAGCCCAAGGGTTGTGCAACGATGTCTGGTCAGAGCCAAGGTCTACGTTGATATCCTCCTCTGCCAAACGCTCCCAAAGGTCTACGACGTTACCAACATATGCAAACGATATAACCTCCTTGTTCTCAACAGCCTGCTTAACGCGAGGGATAAGTTCGTCGAGTGATGAATACAACTCATCTACCCAGCCCTGTGCGTGACGCTTCTCGGCAGCAGCGATGTTTACCTCAGCAGTGATGCTAACAACACCTGAAATATTACCCGCCTTTGGCTGTGCGCCCGACATACCACCAAGACCTGCTGTTACGAACAACATACCCTTCAAATCCTTCTGACCATCCTTCATACGCTTGCGCGCAGCATTCATAACGGTAATTGTTGTACCGTGAACGATACCCTGAGGACCGATATACATATATGAGCCAGCAGTCATCTGACCATACTGCGATACACCCATAGCGTTGAAACGCTCCCAGTCATCCTGTGATGAGTGGTTAGGGATAACCATACCGTTAGTAACGATTACTCGTGGAGCATCCTTGTGTGATGGGAACAAACCGAGTGGGTGACCAGAGTACATAACCAATGTCTGCTCGTCGGTCATCTCTGCAAGGTACTTCATCGCCAAGCGATACTGCGCCCAGTTCTGGAATACTGCACCATTACCACCATAAGTGATTAGTTCGTGTGGGTGCTGTGCAACAGCCTTATCAAGGTTGTTCTGTATCATAAGCATAATAGCCGCAGCCTGACGTGAGCGTGCTGGATACTCATCAATAGAGCGAGCGTACATCTCATAGTCTGGGCGCAAACGATACATATAGATACGACCATATTTTTTGAGCTCCTCCAAGAACTCTGGGGCAAGTTCCGCGTGGTGCTTCTCTGGGAAGTAACGCAAAGCATTTGCCAACGCAAGCTTCTTCTCGGCATCGGTTAGGATATCCTTACGCTTTGGAGCGTGGTTAGCATTTGGGTCGTATGCCTTCTTTGCTGGTAGTGGATCGGGAATACCAGCCAATATATCTTTCTGAAAATCTGTCATTGCAAGTATCAGTTTAAGGGAGGTTCTATAAATTAGGTCGAGTTGATTTTGTGAGATATTTCGGATAGATTTCTTATCTGTTTCGAGGGCGCTATGCGGGCATAGCAACCGAGAAAAGATATGAAAGATACCGAAATAGACACAAAAGCGACCGAAAGATAAAATACAACCTCCTATTGTTAAACTTAATTTACTAATTTATAGAACATCCCTTTAGGTGTTTACTACTTAATTTTACTCTCTACAACTGCCAAAACCTCAGCCTCGGCCTTCTGCGCCAAAGCCTGAATCTCCTCTGCCTCCTTAACCAAAGCATCGGCAACCTCACGATTCTTCAAGCCTGCAGCGTTAATCTTAACATTTAGGCAAGCACCCATAACCGCAGAACGTGCAGCCAAAGCACCTACACCAGCATCAGATACCGAGTTAGGGTTACCCTCCTCTGCCATAGCGCGTACAACATCGAATGCCTTGTATGCAGCCTTCATAGTGCGAAGTGGCACCTGTGTTGCGTACAATGTAGCAGCCTCCATAGCCTCTGCGCGTGCAGCCTTCTCCTCGTCAGTACCCTTTGGCATACCGAATACATCCATAATCTTGTTGAACGCAGCAGTATCCTCGTCTACCAAGTATAGCAACTCGTTCATCACAGCCATACCATTGTCTGCCCAGTTTGAGAAATACTCCCAACGGTCATCCCAACCAGCCTTGTGCGACGATAGGTTAGCCACCATAGTACCAAGAGCAGCAGCCAAAGCACCCATATAGGCCGAGATTGAACCACCACCAGGTGCTGGAGACTCGCTTGCAGTCTCCTCTGCAAAGCCTGTGCAGGTCATATCAACAAGTTTCTTAACACCCTTCTGCTCGTCAGCCTCAAGGATATACTCTACTACCTTCTCATCTGGGTTGAATGGCTTTAGGTTGCCAAGACCCATAGACTCGATAGCGATACGCACCGACTCACGCTCTGGAAGACCGGTTGAACGATTCTGCTTGCGCAAGAAGTGGCGACCAGCATCTACCAACGCACTCTTTGGTACAAGACCTACGATCTCTGCACCAGTAACACGAACACCGCGTGCATCAGCAGCGCGACATACCTCGTCGAAAGCAACGTGCAAAGGTGTTATCGAAAGGTTGGTCATATTCATAGATACCTGAGCGATACCATACTCCTCGATAAACCAGCCGATAGCCTTACAAGCCTTCAATGTACCTGGTTTCATAATGGTATTGCCATTCTCATCCTTGAGAATCTTACCTGTGATAGGGTTACCCTCACGCATTGGACGACCCTTCTCGCGAACGTCGAACGCAATGGCGTTAGCACGACGTGTAGAGGTAGTGTTAAGGTTGTAGTTAACCGCAACAAGGAAGTCACGCGCACCTACTGCAGTAGCACCAGTCTTTGCAACACCCTCATCATATGGGCGTGCGCCAAAGTCTGGTTTACGCTTCTCATCCATCATCTTCTCTGGCAACGCCTCGTACTCACCAGCACGACATACTGCCAAGTTGCGACGCTCTGGAGTGAAGGCTGCAGCCTCGTAGCAATATGTAGGCACGTTAGTCTCCTCCGAGATACGCTTTGCAAGAGCGCGAGCCAACTCTGCACACTCCTCCAAAGTGATACCAGACACTGGGATAAGAGGGCATACGTCGCAAGCACCCATACGAGGATGCGCACCCTTGTGCTGACGCATATCGATAAGCTCGGTAGCGCGCTTGATAGCCTTAACAGCAGCATCGCATACAGCCTCTGGCTCGCCTACGAAGGTTACTACAGTACGGTTTGTTGCCTCACCTGGATCTACATCCAATAACTTTACACCCTTTGAAGCCTCAATTACGTTAGTAATCTGCTTGATGACCTCCATATTGCGACCCTCCGAGAAGTTAGGTACGCACTCAACAATTCTCTTTTGCATAGTTATATTAGTTTTAAGTTTATGTTTTATTTTCGATATTTGCTATAGTTCATAATCCACATCGACGCGCGATTCACGACGACTCTTGCAGTAGTCGCTGATAACGACGTGCAGAGGGTTAACCTTGTATGCCTCCATAGCCTCCCACGTTGGGAAATCGGCAGTGAGAACAGCATCAAAAGAGGATGCAGTCTCCTTGATATTGATGCCTACCTCTGCGCGTAGAAGTCCATCAATCTTACCATTCAAAGCCTCAAGACGGCTCTTCATCTCTGCTGCAATCTGCTGTGGTGTCTCCTCCAAATCGCGTCGGAACTTCCACATAACGATATGTCGTATCATAGTAGCTATTTAAATTTGTTTACATATAACGAACAAATGTACGAAATTTTCAGCAAAAAACATATACTTTTTCCACGTTTTTGCACCATATACAATTTTTTATGCATACTTATTGGTTATCCCGATAAATTTTCTTAACTTTGGGAGAGTATTTATCAAACAAGTTTAAGGTAGGTTCTATAAATTAGTTCGAGCTAATTTTGAAGTATATTTCGAGTAGATATTTCATCTCTTGCGAAGGCGCAATGCGAGCATTGTAACTGAGGAAAGATGAGATATATGCCGAAATAAATTCAAAAGTAGCCGAAAAGAATCTATCTTAAATAAAAT
>JAGCKG010000088.1 GCA_017647625.1 Alistipes sp.
GCAGTATTTGGGCAGTTTTCGCTCAATTTTGGGTAGTTTTTGGGTAGTTTTTGGGCAAAAAAAGACCGACTGGACTGCCCAATCGGTCTTTGTAATTTGTTGATATTTAGGTTTTTAACCTTTCTCAACCTCTTAATACTCCTCCTCGTTAAAGAAGAAGTCGTCCTTTGAAGGGTAGTCGGGCCAGATGTCCTCGATGGACTCGTAGATGTCGCCCTCGTCCTCAATCTCCTGAAGGTTCTCAAGAACCTCAAGTGGTGCGCCCGAACGGATCGCGTAGTCGATCAACTCCTCCTTGGTTGCTGGCCAAGGTGCATCCTCCAACTTCGATGCAAGCTCTAATGTCCAATACATAGTATATACGTTTTTATTATTATTAGTTGCCTTTATAATGCACGCTCCTGCGCGTTTAGTGTGCAAAAGTATAAAATTATTTCAAATGTCAAATAATTTCATCCAAATTATTTGATACATAGCCCTTTTGCGCTATGGTATCCACAACTTCTCCTCGACCTTAAGGCGTTCGGTGACAACACGACCGAGGGTGTAGAGGTAGTCCGAGAGGCGGTTGAGGTATATCGTTGCGCTGGCATCGACCTCTGCAACCTCCGATACGCGGAGTGCTGCGCGCTCGGCACGACGGCAGACAGTACGGCAGACGTGGCAGAGCGATAGTGCGCGGTGGCCTCCTGGGATGGTGAACTTCGTGATAGCGGGTAGTTCTGCCTGCATACGGTCTATAGACTCCTCAAGCATCGTGATGCGCTCCTCTGCGATAGGGGAGACCTTGCCCTCGCCACCCTTACCAACGGCAAGGAGTGCCGAAACGCTCATAAGTTGTGACTCTATCGCTGCCAACTCCGCAGGTATATGCTCCGTACGCTCATCCTCGCCAAGGACATCGCTAAGCAGGGCGATAAATGCTGTTAGTTCGTCAACAGAGCCGTAGGCCTCGACACGAAGGTCGTACTTCTTAACGCGCTCGCCACCGATAAGTGATGTGGTGCCGTTGTCGCCAGTCTTGGTATATATCTTCATAGTCTAAATCGCTGTTTTGGAAGATGGTTGTTAAATACAAGTAAGTATGCTCTGTTGTCCACCGTAGTTGATGGGTGGGCGTCGATAATTCGCTGGCATACCTCCCAACGCTCGCGGTTGTTGTATGGGGTGATAATGCAGAGCGTAGCACCTCGCTCACGGGCATACTTGGCGTACTCCTCAAGTTCCGTATAGCGCGTATCGAGCGTAGCGATAATCATCTGCTTATCATCCAATCTGTCGATACTCCAATTATCGTACCTACAATGCTCGGCAAGGTTTGCCAACTGCACCGAGCGACGCTTGGCAACACCCTTATCCATCAGTGCCTCATAGAGGGCATTGTTCGAGGTGTAGAGTTTACTCTGCATAAATACCTTGCGCACGATGTCGTAGACAAAGGGCGAGTGTACGCCGTGGCCACGAAAGTAACGTGCGCGACGGATGTAGGATGGCAGGTAACTGATATCCTGCAACCTCTGTTTGAGTGTTCGTCCAGATCGCTTCATAGTCTTGGGGTTTACTTCTTGAGTTGTCCTGCAAGACGACCTGTAGAGAAGGCAATCTGCATATTGTAACCGCCCGTATTAGCGTCTATATCGAGTACCTCGCCTGCGAAGTAGAGACCCTTAACGAGGTTAGACTCCATAGTATATTTGTTTACCTCCGAGCAGTCAACGCCACCAGCCGTAACGATAGCGAACTGGAATGGTGCGTAGTCAGAGATAGGGAATGCCATACCCTTAAGTATCTTCACAAGGCGCATCTTCTCCGCATCGGTGAGTTTGCTAACGTAGGTCTTTGAGTGGAAGTCCACCTCCTTGGCCAAAGGCACTACCATCTGCTTAGGTACAAGTTTGCGTAGTAGCTCCGAGAAGAACTCCGAAGGTTGCATCTCGGCAATCTCGCGGTTGATACGTGCAAGAAGGGTCTCCTCGTCGAGGGCAGGCTTGAGGTCTACGATAATCTTCACGCGCTTCTGGTCGATGATAGCATCTACAGCATCACGGCTGAGGCGCAATGCCACAGCACCCTCGATACCGCGCTCCGAGAAACCAAGTTCGCCAAACTCCTCCTGCACAAGCTCGTTATCGACATATAACTTCGCGCCTACATTCTTCAAAAGTAGTCCATTGAGGTACTCCTTCTGTGGGTGTGATGTCACGAGAGGTGTTAGTGATGGGCGTACTGGCTCGATGTTGTGACCAAGGTCGGCAGCGAAGTTGTAGCCGTCGCCCGTAGAGCCTGTAGATGGGTAACTTACACCACCCGTAGCGATGATGACATTCGATGTCTCCTCTCTGCGCTCGAAGCCTCGCGAGTTGCGGTAGCGCACGCCAGTGACCTTACCCGCCATAGTCTCTATGGCTGTAACCTGGGTCTTGTACACGATTTTAACACCCTTATCCTCGCAGAAGTCCACCAAGGCATTGGCGATATCCCACGCCTTACCGCTCTTGGGGAATACGCGCTCGCCACGCTCGATCTCGAGTTTTACGCCTAAACGCTCGAAGAAGCGTATGGTGGCGCGGTTGTTGAACTCAGCAAATGCCACCGAGAAGAAATCTTGGTTGGTGCGCACCTTCTCGATAAACTCCTCTGCGGGGCGGGCATTGGTAAGGTTACAACGACCCTTACCTGTAATTCGTATCTTACGTCCTGCCTTCTCCATCTTCTCCATAAGGAGTACCGAGCGACCGCTCATTGCTGCTGTGCCTGCTGCGATAAGTCCTGCAGCACCAGCACCTATAACTATAACATCGTACGCCATTATAATTGGGTTAAGTAGTGTTTACAATTAGTATGTGCCTAACTTGAATACTATCTTCTGGCAGTATAACTCATCAGCCTTAAGTTCTATCGATGGGAACTCTGGGTGGTTCACAGCATCGCTAAAGCCCTGACACTCGATAGCCACACCAGCGTAGTCCTGATAACGCTTGCCCGACTTGGTGATAGGACAGCCACCAGCAAGCCAGTTACCAGTGTATAGTACTGCTGCAGGCTGTGATGATAGTATCGTTAACTTACGTCCTGTAGCCTCGCAACGTAGTTCGCCAACCTCCTTAAGGATATTCTTCTGCCAGCCGTCTACAGCGAAGCAGTGGTCGTAGCCCTTATATGTACGGATGTTGTTGAACTCTGCATTTATATCGTCGCCAAACTTGCGCCAAGAGGTGAAGTCGAGAGCCGTACCTTTGACATTGAGCAACTTGCCCGTAGGTATCTGTACGGTATCCATCTCCAACACCTGTGAGCAGTTGAGGCGTAGTTCGTGGTCGAGGATGGTCTTATCAGAACCCTCGCCGTGAAGATTCCAATAGAGGTGGTTGGTGAGGTTGAGAACGGTATTCTTGCTACTCTTCGCAACGAACGTAATCTCAAGGTTATCCTCGTCGTCGAAGTCGTAGATGGTCTCCACAACAACTTCGCCAGGGTAGCCCTGCTCCATATCCTCCGAGATGTAGGAGAATACCACACGGTTGGTCTCTACGCGACCCTCCCAGTAGCGGTTGGCAAAGCCTTTAGCACCACCGTGGAGGTGGTTAGGACCATTGTTGACCTCGAGGTGATACTCCTCGCCATCGATAACCAAATGACCGCGTGCGATACGTCCTGCAACACGACCTACAGTCTTACCACTTGCAGCACCATCACCGAAGTAACTCATAGGGTCTTGATAACCCAACGCTACATCCTCGATGTTGCCCTCGCGGTCGGCAAACTTAACGCTCACGATAGATGCGCCGACGTTGCATAGTTGCACCTCCGAGCCACGCTCGTTGCGCATAGTATATAGTATGATGCCCTCACCCTCGGGGGTAGAGCCCCATATATGTTGCAAAATCTCCATTACTCCAATGGTTTTAGGGATGTTCTATAAATTAGTATAAAAGTTTTCGTTGTTTGGGAAATTCTATTTCGGTTGCTTTTGTGCCTATTTCGACATCTTCCTTATCTTTACTCGGTTACAATGCTCGCATTGCGCCCTCATAAGAGATAATGA
>JAGCKG010000089.1 GCA_017647625.1 Alistipes sp.
ACCAGTAGCCTCAGGACGAAGGATAGAACCACCCCAAGTCTCACCCTTACCAGTCAATACACCAGTGTGGTACTTGCGAGCAAGCTTCTGGTACATACCGTTAAGGAAACCGATCTCACGGCCACCAACACCTACGTCACCTGCAGGAACGTCAGTATCTACGCCGATGTTGTTCCACAACTCCTGCATAAATGCCTGGCAGAAACGCATAATCTCACCATCTGACTTACCAACTGGGTTGAAGTCTGCGCCACCCTTAGCACCACCCATAGGGAGTGTAGTAAGAGCGTTCTTGAAAGTCTGCTCGAAACCGAGGAACTTCAACATTGATGGGTTAACAGCTGGGTGGAAACGCAAACCGCCCTTGTAAGGACCGATAGCTGAGTTGAACTGTACGCGGTAACCGAGGTTAGTCTGTACCTCACCGTTATCGTCTACCCAAGTTACACGGAAAGTGAAGATACGATCTGGCTCAACCATACGCTCTACGATCTTAGCCTTCTCATACTCAGGGTGCTGGTTGTATACCTCCTCGATAGACTCCAATACCTCCTGTACTGCCTGCAAGTACTCGCTCTCGCCAGGGTGCTTGGCCTCCAAATTGGCCATAATAACTTTTACATCCATAGTTTTAGTTAAGTTAAAAGGTTATAATAAAAAGAATTAACAACTAATTTTCTGTTTGTCTTATGCGTTTTAACGCTATCTAACTCTACAAAGATATAACAAATAATCGGAATTGTATCTCTCTTTGCGTTTTTTTTGCAAAAAAAGTGAATTAAGGCACTCGGCACACTAAAAAATATGCCGAATGCCTACCTTACTATATATATTATACGAATGGCAAACGGATAACCTCAGCCTTCAAAAGACGACCACGCACCTCAACAGCGATCTGTGTGCCTGCCTTTGCAAACTCTGGCTTAACGTAACCCATACCGATACCAATCTTCAAGCAAGGAGACATAGTACCAGAGGTAACGTGACCGATGTGGTTACCCTCAAGGTCAGTCAAAGCGTACTCGTGGCGTGGTACACCGCGATCGATAAGTTTGAAACCTACCAACTTACGGCTAACACCATTCTTCTTCTGATCCTCCATAAGCTCACGATCGATGAATGGCTTGTTGTCAACGAACTTTGTAAGCCAGTTAAGACCAGCCTCGATAGGAGATGTAGTGTCGTCGATATCGTTACCATAGAGGCAGAAGCCCTTCTCCAAACGGAGAGTATCACGTGCGCCGAGACCGATGTTCTTCAAACCGAACTCCTCGCCTACCTTCCACATTGCCTCCCAGATAGTGTCGGCATCCTCGTTGTACATATAGATCTCGCAACCACCAGAGCCAGTGTAACCAGTTGTAGATAGGATAACCTCGCAACCTGCAACCTTGCAAATCTTGAATGTGTAGTACTCCATATCCTCAACCTGCTCCTCGGTCATCTTCTGTACGAGTTTCATAGCCAAAGGACCCTGAATAGCAAGCTGTGCAGTCTTGTCAGAGCTGTTCTCCAACTCCTCACCAGCACGCATACCATACTCCTCACCCTGCTTGCAGATGTGAGCCCAATCCTTCTCAATATTTGCTGCGTTCACGCAAAGCATATACTTGTTCTCGTTGATGCGGTAAACCAAAACATCGTCAACGATACCACCCTTACCATTAGGCATTGTAGTGTACTGTACCTTACCGTCGAAGAGGTCGCATACGTTGTTGGTAGTGATGCGCTGTAGGAACTCTGTAGCGCGTGGACCCTTAACCCAAATCTCGCCCATATGACTTACGTCGAATACGCCACACTTCTCGCGTACGTTGATATGCTCATCGTTGATACCTGAGAACTCGATAGGCATATTGTAGCCTGCGAACTCTGCCATCTTAGCACCATTAGCGATATGGTACTTTGTAAATGCTGTAGTTTTCATTTTAGTTTTAAAGTTTTATTTAGTTATTAGATATGTTCTATTGCTCCTTCGAGCGAGGTTTGAGACCCACACGCGGACAACGTGTGAACTCCTTCTCTCTATCGAAGAGGTAGCGGTATGTGGTATGCACCTTATGCTTGCGAGCGCAAACATAGTGTTCAATCATACGATTCATCACTGGGTTGAAGTCGCCAATCCACGCCAACTCGATGGTGCGATACTCATTCTTATCGGTACGGAGGTAGTTATCGAGAACGCAACGCATAATACCCGACTCAACGCCCTTACCCTGAAACTCTGGTGTGATACCGAATATTATTGCAAATACTCTATCACACTTTTTGCGCACCTTCAAGTCCCACAACATACGGAGTTTGTTTACGATACCGAACTTACCATTGTACTTACCTATAAGGCGGTTAAGGTCGGGCACCATAATAAAGAAACCGATAGGCTCCTCGTTGAAGTATGCGAAGTAGATAAGGTTTCTATCCACGATTGGGCGCATAGTATCTGCCATTGCTCGCGCCTCCTCCTTGGTCATTGGCTGTACACCCGTAAACTGCGCCCACGCCTTGTTGTATATAACGCGGAACTTCTCCACAGCAGTATATAGGTTCTCGTCTCCAATAGGGGCAAAGCGGTAGCCCGGTGTTGCCATAAGACGGTTTACGCGCTCGTAGACCATCTCGTTTACGTCGTCATCGTAGACCTTCCAGATGTAGGTATTTTGGTTAAAGTAGTTTTTAAAGCCGTAGTTCTCGAACAGCTCCTTGTAGTATGGCGGGTTGTATGGGTTCTCAAAGAGTGGCTGATACTCGTAGCCCTCCACAAGCAGACCCCACCACGCATCTCGCGAACCAAAGTTGATAGGACCATCCATAGCCTCCATACCCCTGCTTGCAAGCCAGTCGCGTGCGGCATCGAACATAGTGTTTGCCAACTCCTGATCGTCTATAGCCTCGAAGAAACCACAGCCACCCGTAGGTTGCTCGTAGCCATAGGCGTGGGTCTTATCGTAGAAAGCCGCAATACGACCTACACACTCGCCCTCGCTGTTGAATGCCACCCAACGGATAGCCTCGCCATCCTCAAAGAGTTTATTCTTTGCGGGATCGAAGACACCCTTGATAGAACTATCGAATGGGCAGACCCAGTTTGGGTTGCCTCGATATAATCTCTTTGGGAGGTCGAGGAACTCTCGCTCCAGTCTCTTATCTCCGAGTTTTACCTCCACAAGCGCATACTTACCATTTGCCATATTCTAAACTTTTTATAAGTATAGTCATACAAAGGTATGAAAAATTTTCAAAGTGCGACACACTATCCCACATTTTTTCTATAAGAAACCATTTATCCAACGCAATTTTATAGTTATCCCACTGCCCTTAGAGTAGTCTACAAGCCACATTGAAACCAAAAAAGTAATATTTTAGACCAATTTCTTGCATAATTCAAAAAATAGCGCAATATTTGCAGACGAAAATAAACATTAATTTGATTAAAAAACATATTATGAAACGAGTAACAGCAACCCTACTTGCGATTATCGCCACTGCAACAACTGCATTTGCAACATCGCTATACATTACTTCAGAGGATAGACCAGTATCTTATGATGAGCTTCCTGCTGAGGCTAAGAGTTTTATTGAGAACAACTTCGCCAACGATGAGGTATCGCACATCATCCTCGACAGAGATGTCATCTCTGTTGACTACAACGTGTCGCTCACCTCTGGCACAAAACTTGAATTTAACTCTCGCGGAGAGTGGAAGGAGGTAGACACACGCAACAGCATCGTGCCTAACAACATCGTACCACAGGCCATCGCAGAGTATATCAAGAAGAACTACCCAAACAGAGAGATTACCGAAATCAAGCGTAACCACACCTATACCGAGGTTACACTAAAGGGCGGTTTGGAGTTAACATTCAACAAAAACTACAATGTAGTGGATGTTGATGACTAATAAATTCAAGTTAAGATTATGAGACGATTACTATTTCTATTTACACTTCTCACGACCATTGCTCTTGGCAGTAGTTGCGAGAAATACGAGGCACCATCATCGGTGCGCCACACCTTTAACGAGCAGTATCCTACGGCTGTAGATGTAGAGTGGGAGCGCAAGCACGGCTATGTAGTAGTAGATTTCTACCTTCCAGGCTCTGGCGAGTGCGAGGCGTGGTACAAGAAGGGCGGTACTTGGGTGATGACAAGTTACGATATGCTCTACAACGACCTTCCCGCTGCGGTACGCACAGCCTTCGAGAGCGAATATGGCGTCAACACCCCTGTCGACGATGTAGAGCGCGTGGAGCGTAGCAAGGGCGAGACCATCTACATCATCGAGACTACAGCGGTAGTAAATGGTTATCTCACAGACATCTACCTCGACTACACCGAGGATGGCACACTGGTCCGCACGACGGTAGACGTTGACAACTACGACGGTATTTATTACTACATTTAGATTGAAAAGGCACTCCGACGAGTGCCTTTTTTTTAACTGAAAACTGAAAGGTGAAAAGTAAACTGAAAACTGAAAGGTGAAAAGTAAACTGAAAACTGAAAGGTGAAAACTGAAAAGTAAGGTGTCTGCGACGCTATATTTATAAAGTGAAAAGGGAAAAGTGACAACTGAAAAGTTAGGTGTCTACGACGTTATATTTATAAAGTGAAAAGTTCAGTTTTCACCTAATAAACTCTGCGCGAAGCGCACCATACCTTTCAGTTTTAAGTTTTCAGTTTTCAGTTTAATATGCGTCGCAGACACCACACTTTTCAGTTTTCAGTTTTCCGTTTTCAGTTTATTTTCCTATCTTTGCAGATTGTAAACCAAATAGTTCTATTATGAAACAGATTTTGGAGATATCCTACAACCACTACACCACGTTGGAGGAGTTAAGCACAGAGGACTACGCTCTTGTGAAGGAGGCTGAGGAGGCAACGAAAAATGCCAATGCTACATACTCCAAATTTCACGTTGGCGCAGCCGTAAGATTGCAGAGTGGCAAGACATTACACGCATCCAACTTCGAGAGCGAGGTATACCCTGCGGGGTTGTGTGCCGAGCGTTCCTTGCTCTTCTATGTTGAGTCGAACTATGCCAACGACCCAATCGTGGCGTTGGCGATAGCATCCGACCCTTCGGAGAGAGAGTGCTACCCTTGCGGTCAGTGTAGACAGGTGATTGTAGATGTCGAGCGTCGACAGCAGAGTCCTATTCGTGTGATTATGTCTGGCGCAGGCACCGCCACCGTTGTAGACTCGGCAGAGTTATTACTACCATTCACGTTTAAGTTGTAATATGTTTACTATCAACGATATCCTATACGAGGACAACCATATCCTTGTAGTCAACAAGCACGTTGGCGACCTTGTACAGAGCGATCCTGATGGCACAGAGGCCATAGAGGATCAGATTAAGGCTATGATTAAAATCCGCGATCATAAGCCCGGAGCGGTATTTCTCGGAGTAGTACACCGTATCGACCGCCCTGTGAGCGGTGCTGTGGTCTTTGCAAAGAGTTCAAAGGCCCTATCGCGCCTCAACGAGATGATTCGCGAGCAGAAAATCAAGAAGACATACTGGGCGATAACCGAGAACCGTCCTAACGACGAGGAGGGTACGCTCCACCACTGGATTGTGCGCAACCCCAAGACCAATCGTTCACACGCCCACCAGCGACCAAAGCCCGACGGCAAAGAGGCGATACTCGACTACCGCGTACTTGGCGCATCGACAAACTACACCCTTGTGGAGGTAGACCTAAAAACGGGTCGCCACCACCAGATACGCGCACAACTATCAGTAACAGGATGTCCTATCAAGGGCGACTTGAAATATGGTGCAAAGCGTTCAAACAAGGATGGCGGTATCTCGCTACACTCGCGTCGTGTGGAGTTCCTACACCCCGTAGGTGGCAAGCCAATATCAGTGACTGCCCCAGTCCCCAAGGAGGACAACCTATGGAAGTTCTTTGAGGAAGCACAAGATTAATTAGTAATAAGTCCTTAGTAATTAGTAATTGGGGGATATGCGTTTACTTATACAGCGTGTTACGGAGGCTCGATGCCGTATCGATGGCGAGGTTTACTCCGAGATTGAACAAGGCTTGGTGGTCTTGGTAGGCATCGGCAACGATGAGACTAAAGAGGATATCGAGTGGTTAACCAAAAAACTCGTGCAGTTACGCATCTTCGATGACCAGACGGGTGTGATGAATCTCTCGGTGCAGGACATTGCGGGCGATGTGATGGTGGTAAGTCAGTTTACACTACACGCAATGACCAAGAAGGGCAACCGTCCCTCGTGGATAAAGGCTGCCCCAGAGGCGATATCAAAACCTCTTTATGAGGAGTTTGTGGCAAGCGTCGAGGCAAGTCTCGGCAAGAGTGTTGCCACAGGAGTATTTGGAGCAGATATGAAGATAGAACTTACGAACGATGGTCCTGTGACCATATGGATAGATTCTAAAAACAGAGAGTAATGAGATATAAACTTCTAATTTTGAGTATCATAGCGGGTATTATAACCGCTCTTGCTTGTAGCGAGGAGAAGACCTTCGAATGCTCGCTACACTCTATCGAGGTAGAGAACATAGCGGAGACCTCGGCGACGCTTATCGCCACAATCAACGCCTCGGACTACAACGACATCGATCAGATGGGCTTTATGGTAGCGATTGCGGGAGATGATAAGTACGATATCTACCCCGTAAGCAATGGTCGTATCATCGAGTACACGCTGGAGAATCTAACGCCAAACACCGCCTACGACTATCGCGCCTATGTACGCGCTATGGGCGAGACTTGGCTCTTCGAGGGCGAGACATTCAAGACCCTTGAGCCTGAACCAGAGCCTACTCCAACGCCTACCCCTGATCCTGAGCCTGATCCAACTCCAGAGCCAGACCCAGAACCAGATCCAGAGCCTACTCCAACGCCCACGGAAGGTAACACCTACCGTTCAGCGTGGTATGAGTTGCCAATAGAGCGCGATGATAATCGTGATGGCATAGACGACAACAACAAGACATACTACTACGCACACCACCTCTGCGCTGGTGGCGAGCAGAATGCACAGCGCAATGGCAAGGCGCGTAACTACTCTGTATGCTTCTCATCGACACACCACTGTCCAGTATGGGTTGCAGCACCACGCCACCGCTCATACGAGAGTGGCGCATCGCGCACCGACGCCTACAGTCAGGACCCACAGATACCTGCCAACATCCAGTATTCGAGCAAGTCTACAGGTGGCGGATGCAACAAGGGCCATATGCTCGGCTCGGCAGAGCGTCTATCCACCTCGGCAACCAACAGACAGGTGTTCTACTACTCGAACATAGCACCACAGTATAGCAGTACCTTCAACACGGGTGGTGGCGCGTGGAACAACCTCGAAGATCATATCGACGACCTCGTGTGCAACGATACACTATATGTGGTTATCGGTTGCTACTTCGACCAGTATACTGATAAGTATGGCAACACTGGTCGCCCTGCCAAGATTGAATTTGGCGGTCGCTCGGATGTATCGCGTCCAACGATGTTCTACTACGCCCTGCTTCGTACCAAGTCGGGTAATACGGGCAAGAGCGTAGCCAACTGCTCGGCATCGGAGTTGCAGTGTGCAGCGTTTGTCATCTGCCACGAGCAGGAGAAGGGTCATAAACCCGAGGCACGCGATATGATGTCGATTGCAGAGTTGGAGAGGCTCACTGGTTTCACCTATTTCGACAATGTGCCTAACGCACCAAAAGATTCGTATAACTCATCAGAATGGTTGTAAGATATGCTGATTGCACTACAGAAACGTAAAGAGAATATCGCCGAATACATATTATATATATGGCAAATCGAAGACTTGTTGCGCGCCCTGCAGTTTAGTCCCGAGGCTATATATGCTACATTAGTAGCGAAGATTGAGGGTGCTGACGAGCAACAGAAGGAGAATATCTTCAACTGGTATATGCAGATTGTGGAGTTGCTTCGCAAGGAGGGCAAGGAGGAGAAGGGTCATATCGAGCATACGCTACACCTTATCCAAGACCTGCACAACCTCCACCTACAACTTATGAAGTTGCCCGCAGGCGACCACTACCGCATAACATATACCCGTATGGCGGCCGAACTACCACGCCTACGCACCATCCTCGACAACAACGAGATAAGCGATACGGAACTCGCCTTCCGCGCACTCTATGCCGCTATGCTCTACCGCATCAAGGGCAGTGGCGAGAGGGCTATCGAGGATACGTTGGCAGTGATATCGCCCTCTATTGGCGAACTTGCTGCACTCTATGGCAAGGTAGAACGTGGCGAACTCAACCTTTTTGAAGATTAAATTGGCAATTCTGGCAGGAAAATCGAAATATTTTTGCAGAATTGTTTGCAATTACAAAAAATCGTTGTACCTTTGCACCTCGCAAAAGAAGCGTTAAACGGAACAAAAACAATAAAAAACAGATACAACTATGGCAATGAAAAGAACTTACCAGCCATCTCGTCGCAAGAGAATTAACAAGCACGGTTTCCGTCAGAGAATGGCTACTGCCAATGGCCGTAAGGTATTGGCTGCACGTCGCGCTAAGGGTCGCAAGAAGTTGACCGTATCAGACGAGGCAACATTCAAGTACAACTAATCGAGAGCCATAGGCACTCGTTAGTATCGCATTGGGCAAAAGCCCAATCAGATAATTATGGGGCTGACTAAAAAGTAATTTAGCCAGCCCCATAATTTATGAGAGTGAATAAAAAGATGTAGTTTTAGGCTTGCGAAGCCCGAAAAAGCGGAGTTTACTATGCGTAAATGAGCATTTTGAGGGCAAGCGTAACGACAAAATACACTTTTTATTCACTCTCAATTCTTTTTTTGGTGGTTAAAAAGGACAATCATCCTCGTCGTAATGGCCATAATACTGCGGGCGCGGCGAAGGAGGGTCGAGGGCAAGACTCCCCTGCAAAGGTTCAGTTCCCGAAGAACACGAAACATCGGTAACATTAGTAATATTGGTAACATTGGTAACATCAGTAACAGAGTAACAAGGGGGTACGCCCTGTTTTTCTGTTACTTTGTTACTCGGGATGCGCACAAGGTTACCATCAGCCACGAGCAGGCCCTTATCGATAAGTCGCTTCACGCGCATCTTGGCCGTAGGGCCGTTCAGCCCCAGTGCCTCAACAAGTTTTTTCCATAGTGTCACACGCTCAATAACACCTCCATACTCGGTAGCGAGGATATCAACTATACGACTATTGATATCTATCTCTCCACTCTGAGGTATATCGCATATCTCAGGGATACCCTCCTCGTTTACCGCGAAGGCAAAGCGTTCAAAGGGTTCATTACGGCAGAACTGAGGCTCTACCACTGAACACTCGCCGTTGCGGTGTACAAATATCACCGTCTCGGCCTTGCGTTGTAGCGATGAGCCGAGGTGACCTCGTGCCTTATCACTACCAGGGTTAGTATGTAATACACAGAGTATGTGTGTATTAGTTTTGGTACTTAGCGCCATCAGCAGACCTACCAGTGCATCACTCTCCTCCAAGTCGTTAGTGTTGTTCTGGAGGTCAGCAATGCCATCTATAACTATCAGGTCAAATGGATAGCGCTTTACAGCCTCCATCAGCACCTTATATCTATCCATAGGGCTTAACTCCCTAAGGGATAGAGTCATAAGGCGTGGCTCTGATACCAAGCCTCCCATCTTCGCGCCAGTCATCTCGGATATTCTATCTATGACCCTGCGTACGTGGCGCTCACCCTGCTCGGTATCTACCCACAATACATTGATATTCATATCTTTATCGACACTCTTAAAATTATTAAGTTTGTCGAGAGGGATAGCCATTGCCGAGGCTACAAGAGCAGAGGCAAGGAAGGTCTTTTTACTCTTTGCCTCGCCACATATAGCCGAGATATTACCACGCGAGCAGATACAACAACCATCAATAGATATTATTGGTTGCTCTTCGGGTAAATCCCTCGACATATCTACGATATAGGGCTTTACATACTCCTCAGCACGCCTAAGCTCCTCACGCTTAAGAAGCTGAGTATTAGTCAAATTACTTGACTTCAATGCGTCAGCACCCAAAGGGCCAGACACAGTTAGATTACTACTGTTCATAATGTTGATTTTTAAGTTGTTAGTATGTGATGTAAACAAAAGAAATTGCAGTGTAAAGGCTACGATTAAGCCTGAATGCCACTGCAAATATACAACATCAAAATGGCGTTGTCAAGTATTTTGATAAATATTTTTACACAGAAAGTTAAATGCCTTGATTTTGATTGAGTTAAGATATTCTGGTATTTTGACCACTGGGATGGGGGTGTAACAGAGTAACAAAGTAACATAATAACGGGGGGGGCCCTTGTTACTGTGTTACTGGTGTTACTTTAAACTGAAAACTGAAAAGTGAAAACTGAAAAGTGTGGTGCCTACGGCGTGTGTTTATAAAGTGAAAACTGAAAAGTGAAAGGTATGGTGCGCTTCGCGCAGAGGTTGATAACTGCGCCTAATACCAAAGGGCATAAAGAGGCAGAAAAGGGCTTAAAGGGTAATCTTAATACGAATATCCCCTTTAGGACGCTTTGGTCCGCTTTGCTCCCCTTTAGTCCCCTTTACTCCGCTTTACTTGCAAAAGGGGCAAAAGGGAGTTTAGCGTTTCGCTTGATACCACCCCTAATAACCCTTAACAACCCTTAACAACCCCTAAAAAAGCAACGCTTTTTAACTTTTACTAATTACTAATTACTCTTTACTAATTTTTTTTTTGTATCTTTGCGCGCTAATTAACAAATTTACAACGGTATGGCTCTAATAGACGAGATTACACGACGACGAACATTTGCGGTTATTGCGCACCCTGATGCTGGTAAGACAACACTTACCGAGAAGCTCCTCCTCTTTGGTGGTGCTATCCACGTGGCTGGTGCCGTAAAAAGTAACAAGATTAAGAAGGGTGCTACATCCGACTTTATGGAGATTGAGCGTCAGCGTGGTATCTCTGTGGCTACATCTGTAATGGGCTTCGAGTATAAGGATGTCAAGATTAACATCCTCGACACCCCAGGTCACGAGGACTTTGCAGAGGATACATATCGTACGCTTACTGCCGTAGACTCGGTAATCATCGTTATCGACGGAGCGAAGGGTGTTGAGACCCAGACACGCCGTTTGATGGATGTCTGCCGTATGCGCAAGACTCCAGTTATTGTCTTTGTAAACAAGTTGGACCGCCCATCAAAGGACCCATTCGACCTTCTCGACGAGATTGAGCGCGAGCTAAAGATTCGTGTGCGTCCATTGGCATTCCCTATCTCTTCGGGCGATAGTTTCAAGGGTGTATACAACATCTACGAGAAGAATATCTCGCTCTTTACATCCGACGAGCGTCAGACTGCCGATGCCTCAACCGTAGAGATTTCAAACCTCGCATCGAGCGACCTCGACAAATATATAGGCGAGAAATTTGCCGAGCAGTTGCGCGAGAACGTGGAGATTGTAGAGGGCGTATATGACAGTTTCGACCGCGAGGCATACCTTGCAGGCGAGGTAGCACCAGTATTCTTCGGCTCGGCAGTAAATAACTTCGGTGTTCGCGAGTTGTTGGAGTGCTTCATCCGCATCGCTCCATCGCCACGCACCGCTCCTACCGAGACCCGCGTTGTAGAGCCTTCGGAGGGTAAGTTGACAGGCTTTATCTTCAAGATTCACGCAAATATGGACCCTAACCACCGCGACCGTATCGCCTTTATGAAGATATGTTCGGGTAAGTTCGAGCGCAACAAGAACTACCTCCACGTTCGCAGTGGCAAGCAACTTAAGTTCTCATCGCCAACAGCCTTTATGGCGGAGAAGAAGTCGGTTATCGACGAGGCATTTCCTGGCGATATCGTAGGTCTACACGACACTGGTACGTTTATGATTGGCGACACCTTCACCGAGGGCGAAAAGCTCAAGTTTACAGGCATCCCATCATTCTCGCCAGAGCATTTCCGCTATATCGAGAATGCCGACCCTATGAAGTTCAAGCAGTTGGCAAAGGGCATCGACCAGCTTATGGATGAGGGTGTGGCGCAGTTGTTCACATCATCGCTCAATGGGCGCAAGATTATCGGTACGGTTGGTGCGCTCCAGTTCGAGGTTATCCAGTACCGCTTGGAACACGAGTATGGTGCAAAGTGTCGCTGGGAGCCTATCTCCATCCACAAGGCTTGCTGGATAGAGTCCGACAACGAGGCTCAGCTAAGCGACTTCAAGCGTCGTAAACATACTAATATGGCTATCGACAAGCACGGCAGAGATGTATTCCTCGCCGATACAAGTTATGCTTTAGCCCTTGCGCAGGAGAATTTCAAGGATATCAAATTTAAGTTTACATCTGAGGTTTAATGCGTCGCAGGGAGAGGATAATATCGTTTGTACTACTACTCATCATAGGTCTCTATGTGGGTGGTAGTACACTCTTTATCCATACCCATAATGTCGACGGCAGAAGCATCGTCCACTCCCACCCTTTTAGTGGCACGCCAGCATCACATAGCCACTCGACAACCTCTTTTGATACTATCTCACGCCTTACAAGTAGCGACTACGTTGCGGTGTCGACCATAAGCGTTGAGTGCAGTATATCCACACAAACAACCCTATACAAAGCCACCTACTGCGAGCATTACGACTCGAAGAATGGTTCTGTACACTCGCTTCGTGCGCCTCCCTCATTGGTCTAAACGATTATAACACTACACAATCTACCCCCTTTTGGGGATACCTTACACTACTTTTTACCGCACAATGGCGATTGTGTCGCTGTGCTTATAACGGGGCAGGCTATAAGATAACATAACCATCCCCACAACCAAAGAGAGTAAAGAAAAAGATGTAGTTTTAGGCTTGCGAAGCCCGCAAAAGCGGAGTTTACTCGATGTAAATGAGCATTTTAAGGGCGAGTATAACGACAAAATACACTTTTTATTTACTCTCGGAAAAATTTAGGACAATGAGGAATCTAATTTTTACGCTACTACTATCACTTTTAGCAACAACCCTATCAGCACAGGATATTCCTGTAACAAAACACATCGAGGCCAAAGATTCGCACCATAGCATACGCCCTAAGCGTAGCGACTCCAATATCTTTGGACACGTTATCGATGCGCACTCCAAGGAGCATATCCCCTTTGCAACAATCTCTATCGAGGGTACTACCATCGGTTGCGCTGCCAACGGCACTGGACACTACTCCATAAACAACATACCTCTTGGCGACTACACCATCGTGGTATCAGCCATCGGTTACGAGACACAACGTATCGCTCACACTGCCGAGTTGGGCAACACTACGGAGTTGAACTTCTCGCTCTTTGAGGCTACGACACTAATGGATGAGGTTGTAGTATCGGCAACACGCAACGAGACCAACCGCCGTACAACAGCCACAGTAGTAAATGTGGCATCTACAAAACTCTTCGAGGGTACAGCATCCTCAAACCTATCCGAGGCGATGAACTTTCAGTCGGGTTTGCGCGTGGAGAATACTTGTGGTAACTGTGGCGCGCCACAGTTGCGTATCAATGGCTTGGAGGGTCAGTATTCACAGATTTTGCTCGATAGTCGCGCCATATTCTCATCACTGGCAGGTGTCTATGGTCTTGACCTTATGCCTGTGGCTATGGTTGAGCGTGTGGAGGTTATTCGTGGTGGTGGCTCGGCACTCTTTGGTTCAAATGCCATCGGTGGCGTGGTGAACATCATCACCAAGGACCCTCTCCGCAATACCCTATCATTGTCGAACACAACAAATATTATGGAGGATGGCACACCCGATGTGAACACTTCGGTAGGTGGTGCCTTCGTATCGGACGACTACAAACTCGGTGCTTATGTCTTTGGTCAGGTAAAGAATCGCGACGGATATGACCGCAACGACGACGGCTTTACCGACATCACACGCCTACTATCGGAGACCGTAGGTTTCCGCGCCTATTATAAGACATCGGCACACTCACGCCTTACAGCAGAGTACCACCATATACACGACTTCCGTCGTGGTGGCGACAACCTCGACGTAGCACCACATATGGCAAACCTATGCGAGCAGGTAGACCACTATATCGATGGTGGCGGTCTGCGCTACGACTACTTTCCTAATATGCGTCATCGTGCCAGCATCTACACCTCGGCACAGGGCATCTCGCGCTCAAGTTACTTTGGTGCAGATATGAACCCCGATGCCTATGGTACAACATCCGACAAGATGTTCGTAGCGGGTGGTCAGTACACACACAACTATAAGGCTATTCTACCTTCGGAACTTACTGCGGGCGTGGAGTACAACTACAACACCCTCAACGACTACTATATCGCCACCAAGCGTCGCCTTAATCAGGAGACCTCAACAATAGGTCTCTTTGCGCAGAACGAGTGGAAGAGCGACAAGTTAAACTTCCTCGTTGGTTTCCGCCTCGATAAGCATAGTATGATTGACAAGCCTATCTTCTCACCTCGTGCCAATGTGCGCTATAGTCCTATCGAGAATCTCGGTCTTAGAGTATCATATTCGAGTGGCTACCGCGCCCCACAGGCATACAACGAGGATCTACATATCGATGCCCTCAACCACACCGTATCGCTTATCACACTTGCCGATGACCTACGTCCAGAGTTCTCGCACTCGTGGAGTGGCTCTGCCGACTACTACCATAGTTTCGGTCGTATGCAGGCAAATATCCTCTTGGAGGGTTTCTATACGAAACTCGACGATGTGTTTACATTGGAGAAGGTTGGCGAGAATGCCGAGGGTGTCATCCTCAAGGAGCGACGCAATGCCACAGGTGCGCGTGTAGGAGGTGTAACTGCAGAGATACGACTTGGCGTACCAAGTATGTTCGACGTACAACTTGGCTACACCTACCAGCGTAGTCTCTATGTAGAGCCAGAGCAGTGGAGCGAGACTGTCGAGGCACAGCGCACTATGTTCCGCTCGCCAGACCACTATGGTTACTTAAGTTCTAACTACTATATCACCAAGAACTTCGGAGCATCGCTCTTTGCAACATATACAGGCAGTATGCTCGTACAACACGCAGCACACACCCTACCTGACGGCACAGAGCGTCCCGACTCGGAGGTTTGGACTAAGTCGTTCCTCGATATGGGCTTTAAGACAAGTTATACGTTTAACCTCTCAGAGTTGGTAAAGATGGAGGTTAACGCAGGTATTAAGAATATCTTCGATGCCTACCAAGATGATATAGATGTTGGCGCGGGTCGCGACTCGGCGTATATCTATGGTCCTGCGACACCACGCACCATCTTCGTGGGTATCAAACTATCGATGTAATAGGGTTTGCCTACCTCGCTATGCGCTTTACATCGTATCGTATGCGTAGCGAGGTAAGCAGTGCCGCTACCGAAAGACCTACAATAAGACCTATCACCAAACCTCGGCACTCCATTCCTGCGCCGTAGGCAAGCCAGCATCCTATAGGGATGTTCAGCACCACATAACTGCACAGCACGATAGGCATCACAATCTTCACATCCTGAAAGCCTCTCAACATACTTATCGACAATCCCTGTATCGCATCCGAGAACTGGTATATCGAGATAAGTATCATCAGTTGCGATGTCAGGGCAATAACCTCAACATTATCGGTAAAGAGCGATGCCATAGGTGTTCTAAATAGCAGAAATACTATCGCCATAAACGTTGCCCAGCAGATACCGAGATGGTATGTGGCGTTGACCATTGGGCGCAACTCCTCACGTTGATTAGCACCCACGATATGCGACACAAGAATTGTCGATGCCGAACCCAAGGCTACGGTTATCATCCACGCAATGTTAGCGATGCTAAATGCCACCTGCATAGAACCTGCTGCCACCTCGCCAAACGATAGTGCAAGGATAGAGGTAAGGATAAAGGCTGCCGACTCCATAATCATCTGAAACGATATAGGGTAACCCACCTTCAGCAGTTCCACTAAATAGCGAACCTTTATAGCCACACGCCCGAAGAACTCGCGATAGATACGCAACCCGCGCGCAAGGAAGAAGTAGGCCACAATAGCCACCATCTGCATAAGGCGTGATAGGAGAGTTGCAAGACCTGCACCCTCGGCTCCCATAGCCTCACAGCCACACTTACCAAAGATAAAGATGTAGTTTAGTATGATGTTGAGCATATTACCCGCAAGGGTTATCCACATCGCTGTCTTGGTATTGCCTATACCCTCAAGAAACTGCTTTACAGCAAGGAAACACATCAGCGGTATAATGCTCCATACCAACATATCGTAGTACGGCAACGCCATCGCTGCCACAGCCTCGATGCTCTGTCCGGGTGCGCTCATCCACTCTCCCAACACCGAAATAAAGGGTCGCAACGCCACCGCAACGATGGTCGCTACAACACCTATAAGCATACAGAAAAGCGCGCCATTCTGAAATAGATAGCCCACCTCACGACTATCGCCCTTGGCATACTGCTCGCCCACAAGTGGTGTTATTGCCAACGCCAAACCAAGAGCCGCAAGATAGATTAACAAAAACAAGGAACTACCCAACGACACCGCAGCCAATGGTATAGGGTCCTCGCCACCGAAGTTGCCCACCATTGCCGTATCGGCAAACTGCGTTGTTAACTGTCCTGCTTGTGCCAATACTACAGGCATTGCCAGTGCAAGTATTCGCTTGTAGTATGGAGTGTATTTCGATATCATTTTCATAGGGCGCAAAGATAGCAATAACCTAAGTATTTCTACCTATTTTCGACCATAATTTGCATCATAGCGAATGAACAAAAGGAAAAAAAACTAACTTTGTCGACGTGATGCAACATTTTTATTGACTACTAAATAAAGGGAGGTTCTATAAATTAGGTCGAACCGAAATAGAATTTCCGAAACAACGAAAACTTTTATAGGGAGGTTCTATAAATTAGGTCGAGTTGATTTTGTGAGATATTTCGGATAGATTTCTTATCTGTTTCGAGGGCGCTATGCGGACATAGCAACCGAGAAAAGATATGAAAGATGCCGAAATAGACACAAAAGCGACCGAAAGATAAAATACAACCTCCTATTGTTAAACTTAATTTACTAATTTATAGAACATCCCTAAATAAAGATAGCAAGAAAAGTTTGTTTTAATAATAAAAAAGTAGAGAAATGGTAGATATTTTTGATCGCTTATCAAAGAATGCCGGAGGTCCTATTGGTCAGTATATGTCGGCAGTACACGGCTATTTCGCATTCCCAAAGTTGGAGGGCGAGTTAGGTCCTCATATGACATTTAGAGGCAAGCCAGTGCTTAACTGGAGCCTCAACAACTACCTCGGTTTGGCTAACCACCCAGAGGTACGCGAGGCTGATGCCGAGGGAGCGAAGAAGTATGGTATGGCATACCCTATGGGTGCGCGTATGATGTCGGGACAGACAAAGTACCACGAGCAACTTGAGCGCGAACTTGCGGAGTTTGTGGGTAAGGAGGATGCCTTTCTTCTCAATTTCGGCTATCAGGGTATGATTTCGATTATCGACTGTCTGCTCACCCCACGCGACGTTGTTGTCTACGATAAGGAGTGCCACGCCTGCATTATCGATGGCTTGCGTATGCACCCAGGCAAGCGTTTCGTATATGCTCACAACGATGAGGAGTCGTTCGTGCTACAGCTTAAGCACGCTACAGAACTTGCAGAGGAGCAACGCGGTGGCGTATTGGTAATTACCGAGGGTGTATTCGGTATGAAGGGCGACCTCGGTTTCTTGGATGTGATTGTTAAGTATAAGAAAGATTATAACTTCCGCCTCTTGGTTGACGATGCTCACGGTTTCGGTACTATGGGTACTAATGGTAAGGGTACGGGTGACCACTTCGGTGTTCAAGATCAGATTGATGTCTTGTTCAACACCTTCGCAAAGTCTATGGCTGGCATCGGTGCCTTTGTATGCGGTCCACGCTGGTTGATTAACCTCTTCCGCTACAATATGCGCTCGCAGTTATATGCCAAGTCGTTGCCAATGCCTATGGTACTCGGTGCATTGAAGCGTCTCGACCTTATCCGCAAGCACCCAGAGTATAAGGATAAACTTTGGGAGATTACCCGCGCATTGCAGAAGGGTCTTACCGAGAACGGCTTCGATATTGGCGTTACGCAGTCACCTGTGACACCTATCTATATGAAGGGTGGTAACGAGGAGGGTACAAACCTTATCGTCGACCTGCGCGAGAACTACGGTTTGTTCTGCTCTATCGTAGTTTATCCTGTTATTCCTAAGGGTGAGATTATCCTTCGTGTCATACCTACCGCAGCACATACTATGGAGGATGTGGAGTACACTATCAACACCTTCAAGTCGGTACGTGCCAAGTTCGAGGCTGGCGAGTATATCAAGGATATCCCACAGATGGCAGACCCAGATTTCAAGGTGCGCTAAACACCTCGAATTATATCTCTACACCCCAAGTATTTCGGTGCTTGGGGTTTTATTTTGTCATATAACCCTAACAAAAAAGGAGTTCAGCCAAAGCCAAACTCCCTATAAATTAGTCTTTTACTAATTACTAATTCCTCACTACTAATTAGTATTGTTACTCGGTTGCAGTAAGAGCAGTGATAACAGCCTGAGCGTTTGCTACGTTGTTACCAGCAGTTACGTTCTTCATCGCTGCGATAGCCTGATCGAACTGCTCCTTCTCGTTGTAAGCAACACCAAGCAAGTAGTAGATATCGCTACGACCCTCATCTGTAGTCTGTACTGCAAGAGCAGACTCTGAAAGCTCAATCATCTTATTGAAGTCCTTCTTACCGTAGTATGCCTGAAGAGTAATCTTTGCAGCCATCGCTGTATCCTCAAGTTCTGAAGCCATAGCGATGATGCCATCGTAGTCGTTAGCCATCTGAAGCTTTGCAACCTGATTGTTTGTGTAAATCTCCATCTTGTACTGTGCAGATGCAATTGCCTCAGCGAACTTGTCTGGGTTCATCGCTGCAATCTTAGTACAAATCTTCATACCATCCTGATACATATCGCTCTTGAAGTAGCTCTCTGCAAGGTTAAGAGCCATCTCAGTGTTACGTGGGTCTGCCTCGTAACCCTTTGAGAATACAGCAATCGCTGTAGCATAGTCCTCAGAGTTGAAGGCATCAGCACCCTGTGCCTGATACATCTGACCTACATATGCGCGGTTCTTGTTCATAGCAGCAACATCCTCGTACAACTCTGCAAGGTTTGCAGCCTCAGAGAAGTTTGCGATAGCCTCCTCATAGTTCTTTGCGTTGTAAGCAGCGACACCCATCTTGTTGTAGCAAGTTACGATAAACTTCTTAGAACCTGCAAAAGCCTTCTGCTGATTTGCATCTGGCTCCTCGATATCCCAGCTTGCGTCGATAATGCTCTGGAACTGAGCGATAGCCTCAGTATAGTTCGCAGCCTTAGCATTTGCTGTTGCCTGCTGGAAAGTGGCAACAACATCCATCTGAGCGAAGAGCGAAGTTGCACCCATCAAGGCTACAACGGTCAAAAAGAATTTTTTCATAGTTTGTAAATTATTTTTAAGTTTCAATTAGTTTCCTATTTCGGTAAAAACCAACTACAAAAGTATAACTTTTTTTGCAATCGCACACCCTTTGGGGCGATTATTTGCGCAAATCACTAAAAAATTGTTGCATAAGTGCCTCACACTCCTCCTTTAGGATACCACTAACGACCTCTGTGCGTGGGTGCATAATGCGCTCCGAGTATGTCGAGTAACCACGTTTGGCATCAGCAGTGCCATATACCACGCGCCCTATCTGACTCCACGCCAACGCACCGCCACACATCACACAAGGCTCTACCGTAACATAGAGCGTGCAGTCGTTGAGATACTTACCTCCGAGTGTCGACATCGCTGCCGTAATAGCCTGCATTTCAGCGTGTGCCGTAGCATCCATCAGTGTCTCCACAAGGTTGTGTCCGCGACCTATGATTCTATCGCCCGCGACAACCACAGCACCAATGGGGACCTCTCTCTTTGACAACGCGCGCTCCGCCTCAACTATTGCCATACGCATATATTTTTCATCTATTTCGCGCGAAACTCTATTTTTTTCTGCCATTATATAGTTAATGTTGGTGTAAAATTATTACCTTTGTGGGTTACAAAGGTATAAAAAAAAGAGATACAAAAGATAATTCAAAAATATATACTATGTACAGGACACATAACTGCGGTGAACTCCGCATTGAAAATGTAGGTCAGGAGGTAACTCTTGCGGGCTGGGTGCAGAAGGTGCGTAACCTTGGTGCTATGGCTTTCATCGACCTTCGCGACCGCTTTGGCATCACACAGATTACCGTTGAAGAGCACTCTTCAGAAGAGGTTAAGGCTATCGCTTCACAGGTAGGTCGTGAGTTCGTTCTTCAGGTTAAGGGTAACGTCGTAGAGCGTTCATCGAAGAACTCTAAAATCGCTACTGGCGATATCGAGATCTCGGCTACAGAGATTAAGATTCTCAATCGTGCCGTAACACCTCCATTCACTATCGAAGAGGAGTCTGATGGTGGCGACGACCTACGAATGAAGTACCGCTACCTCGACTTGCGCCGTCCACCACTACAGCGTGCGATGATTCTTCGCCACCGTATGGCACAGGCTGTACGCCAGTTCCTCGATAAGGAGGGCTTCCTTGAGATTGAGACCCCATACCTTATCAAGTCTACCCCAGAGGGTGCGCGCGACTTTATCGTGCCATCGCGTATGAACCCTAACCAGTTCTACGCCCTACCACAGTCACCACAGACATTGAAGCAGTTGTTGATGGTTGCGGGCTACGACCGCTACTTCCAGATTGTACGTTGTTTCCGCGATGAGGACCTTCGTGCCGACCGTCAGCCAGAGTTTACACAGATCGACTGCGAGATGTCGTTCGTAGAGCAGGAGGACGTACTCGAGATCTTCGAGCGTTGGGCTCGCTATATGTTCAAGGAGGTTATGGATATCGAGTTCGCAGAGCCATTCCGTCGTATGCCTTGGATCGAGGCTATGGAGAAGTATGGCTCGGATAAGCCAGACTTGCGTTTCGGTATGACCTTCGCAGATATCACAGACCTCGCTCACGGTCACGACTTCGTTGTTTTCGACTCTGCAGAGTATATCGTAGGCTTCGCTGCCGAGGGTTGCGCATCATACACACGCAAGCAGATTGACGAGCTTACCGAGTTCGTTAAGCGTCCACAGGTGGGTGCTAAGGGTCTTGTATGGATTCGTGTTGACGCTGATGGTGGTGTTAAGTCATCTATTGACAAGTTCTTCTCGGCTGACGATTTGAAGGCTATTGCCGAGCGCACAGGTGCAAAGGCTGGCGATATGATCTTCATCCTTTGTGGCGAGAAGTTCAAGACTCTCACACAGCTATGCACACTCCGCTTGGAGGTTGCCGAGCGTCTTGGTCTTCGTGATCCTAAGAAGTTCGCTCCATTGTGGGTTGTTGACTTCCCTATGTTCGAGTGGGACGAGGAGACACAGCGTTTCTACGCTATGCACCACCCATTTACCTCGCCAAAGCCAGAGGATGCAAAGTACTTCGATACTGGCGAACTTGGCAAGATGCGTGCTAACGCCTACGACTTCGTATGTAACGGTACTGAGATTGGTGGTGGTTCTATCCGTATCCACGATGCAGAACTACAGGCAAAGGTATTTGATGCCCTTGGCTTCACTCCAGAGGCTGCAGAGGAGCAGTTCGGTTTCTTGATGAACGCCTTCAAGTATGGCGCACCTCCACACGGTGGTCTTGCCTTCGGTTTCGACCGTCTATGCTCACTCTTCGGCGGCTCGGACTCTATCCGCGACTACATTGCATTCCCAAAGAACAACGCAGGTCGCGATGTAATGCTCGATGGTCCATCACCAGTAGCACAGGCGCAGTTGGATGAGTTGTATCTATCACTTGTTAAGCCAGAATAATTTCTTGTGATAAGGGGTCATTGACCCCTTATCACAAGAAATTACTGCATTTTGAGAACATTCTCAATACCCAACTCATCCACCTTACGGATAAGTTCATCGTTGTTGTCTGATACGACAAGGAGTTTATCGCCTTTGTGGAGTTCGGTATCGCCTTTAGGAACAAAGTAGTTACCAGAGCGGTATACCATAACAACAAGGGTATGTCCAGGAAGACGTATATCCTTGAGGGTATTGCCACTACGGAGCATCGTGTTGTTAACCTCAATCTCGGAGAACTCACTTCGGATATGGTCGGGAACGATAAGTTTAAAGGTGCGCTCCTTCTCTTTGTATGAGAGGTTGAGCCAGTTTGCCATACCACTTACGGTCGTACCCTGAATAAGTAGCGATATGATGGTTACGATAAATACTACGTTAAATAGGAAATCGGAGTTCTCGACACCGTGACTTACGGAGTAGAGAGCGAAGATGATAGGCACAGCACCTCGCAGACCCACCCACGAGACATATGTACGCGCCTTTGTAGTAAAGTTACGGAATGGCGCAAGGCTTAAGAATACTGCCACAGGACGCGCAAAGAGTATCATAAAGAGACCTATCAGACCGCCCATAATAAGCACATCGAAACTTAAGAGTTCGTGGACATTGACAATAAGTCCAAGGATAAGGAATAGCACTATCTGAAGCAACCAAGTGAAACTATCGAAGAAGATACGCAACATATTGCGGTGTACAATCTTCTTATTTCCAACCACAAGACCAGCGATATATACCGCAAGGTAGCCGTTGCCATAGACCATTGAGGTAAACGAGAATGTAAAAAAGGCGCAAGCCAGTAGCAACACCGAGTATAGCGACTGATTACTGCGGATGTTTATCTTATTTATTATCCACACCGTTACACGACCAAAAGCGTAACCCAACACCGCACCTACAAGCATCTGCACGAAGAATGTGCCGATGACATTGCTCGCAGTAACATCGCCACCCGTAACCACGCCCACAAGCACTACGGTAAGCACATACGCCATTGGATCATTACTACCACTCTCCAACTCAAGAAGAGGGCGTAGATTCTCTCGAAGTCCCTGTTTTTTAGTACGCAAGATTGAGAATACGGATGCCGAGTCGGTAGATGACATCGTGGCCGCCATAAGGAGCGCGAATGGGAGCGATATCTCCTGCGACACACCCACTACGGGTGCAATAAAGTAGATGAAAATACCTACAATGGCTGCCGTCAGTGCAACACCAAGTGTCGCCATAACAACACCGGGTATCATCACAGGCCGTATATCTGCAAAGGAGGTATCCATACCGCCACCAAAGAGGATAATACAGAGCGCAACCATACCTACAAACTCTGCAAAATCTACCGAGTGGAACGACACGAAATCGTTGTAGCCAAAGAGTACGCCGACACCGAGGAAGAGCAACAACGCAGGCGCACCAAGCCTGTATGCTGCCTTACCCGCAAGCACCGCCACAAAGAGTAGCAACGCACCGATTAGCAAGAAATTTTCATTGAGCATATATTCTCTTTCTTAAGGGATGTTCTATAAATTAGTAAATTAAGTTTAACAATAGGAGGTTGTATTTTATCTTTCGGTCGCTTTTGTGTCTATTTCGGCATCTTTCATATCTTTTCTCGGTTGCTATGCCCGCATAGCGCACTCGAAACAGATAAGAAATCTATCCGAAATATCTCACAAAATCATCTCGACCTAATTTATAGAACCTCCCTTATATCAAGTTTTTAGTCTCTAACAACCGTATATCCTACTGGGCCACAAAGGTATAGGTAATAGTTCCGCGATGCGACGTAGGCGCGCTATCATCAATCTTAAATAGTGTCTTGCGATGACGTGCCGCAGACAACGCCTGCTGGTTAAGTTCCGAGTTTGTGGATGACGCTATGCGTGCTTGTGTCACCGTACCATTGCGGTCGAGCCATACATCCACTACCACAACACCGCCACCCTTACTGCGGTAGGCGGGAACATACAAATCGCGATGATGACGTACAGGGTCGGAGAAGTTGTATGCGACGGTCACAGCACCCGAGAACTTACCCTTCTCGCCATTACCCTTATCTGCGCCAGCACCATCACCTTCGCCACCCTTGCCAATATTGCTCACCTCACGCATACCGCTCTCATACTCCTTGCGATTTGCCTCCATATCCGAGGCTATCTTATCCATCATCTCCTCCGTTTGGCTGTCGTGACCGAGACTACTGCTCGACCCCGATGTCTCGGAGGCATCGTTGGACTGGAGATTTTTAACCTTTTGCACCTCCTGCAAGCGTCTGTCAATCTCATCTTGTAGTTGGTCACGCTTACGCTTTAGTTCCTCCACTTCTGCCTCCGAAGGCACCTCCTCGACAAACTCTATAAGGTACTCCGTAGGTGGTAAAGAGAAACTATATCTCGCTGTTGCTAACCACGTTCCGCCAAAGATAAATGTCGTCAAAACGACGATTAGACCTATGCGATGAGTGTAGAGCCACTCGCCTAAAGATTCCTTGCGAGTAGCACCAAGGTCTATACCTCTGCGGTGAGAAACGACTCTTTTTGTATTTTTATTGCCTTTTTGCATCAAAATGTCACGTTATCTTCATATAAATCAATGCAAAAATAGTAATTATTTTAGAATTTTTACTACATTTGTGGCATTATGACAAAATTGGGTTGCGATTAAGTGCTATTTCAAAGAGTGCTGTAGCGCAACAGAATAATAAAGTAGATATTATGGCAACAAAACAGCAAACACTTGCCTCAGCAATTTCGTTTTCAGGCAAGGGACTTCATACGGGTCTTCAGGTCGATATGACCGTACATCCTGCAGAGGAGAACACTGGTATCATCTTCCGTCGTGTAGACTTGGAGGATAAGCCAGAGGTACCAGCCTTGTGCGAGTATGTAACAGACACATCACGCGGTACAACTATCGAGAAGGGCACAGCAAAGGTTAGCACTATCGAGCATATTATGTCGGCATTGTGGACCTTGGGTGTAGATAATGCTATCATCGACATCAACGCCCCAGAGACACCTATTATGGATGGCTCGGCAAAGGAGTATGCAGAGCGCATCTTGGAGGTAGGCACCGTAGAGCAGGAGGCAGACCGCAAGTATTACGAGGTGACCGAGAAGCAGGTATACACACTCCCAGAGAAGGGCGTGGCTATCGTACTCTACCCAGATGATGAGTATTCAGTATCGGTACACGTAGATTACAACTCAAAGGTTGTAGGTAACCAATACGCTGTATATAGCAAGGAGGATAACTACACCGAGAAGATTGCTATGTGCCGTACCTTCGTATTCCTTCACGAGTTGGAGCCACTTCTAAATCTTAACCTTATCAAGGGTGGCGACTTGGATAACGCTATCGTCGTTGTTGAGAACCCTGTTCCAGATTCACAACTTGAGCGTTTGAAGAATATCTTTGGCAAGGACAATATTGAGGTTACTGGTGGCTACCTTAACAACCAGCAACTTCGTGCAAACAATGAGCTTGCACGCCATAAGCTCCTCGACCTTCTTGGAGACTTCGCACTACTTGGTATGCGCATCAAGGGTCGTGTATGGGCTACCCGTCCTGGTCACTATGCAAATACAGAGTTTATGAAGGAGCTTTCACGCTCTATACGTCGTAGTGGCGAGAAGCCAATGTTCAAGTACAGCTCAAAGGATCAGCCATTGATGGATATCAATAAGATTAAGTCGTTGCTTCCTCACCGCCCACCATTCCTCCTTGTAGATCGCGTTGCTCATATTGAGGAGAATGCTATCTGCGGCATCAAGCAGGTATCTATGAATGAGCCATTCTTCGTAGGTCACTTCCCAGAGGAGCCTGTAATGCCAGGTGTACTTATCATCGAGGCTATGGCACAGTGCTGTGGTCTGCTTGTACTCAACAAGGTGGAGGATCCAGAGAGTTACTCCACATACTTCCTTAAGGCAGACGGTGTTAAGTGGAAGCGTAAGGTTGTTCCAGGCGACACCCTTCAGATTGAGTGTCAGTTGGTAGATATGCGCCGTGGCATCTGCACCGCTATATGCAAGGCATTTGTTGGTGGTCAGCTCGCTTCGGAGGCTACACTCACTGCTCAAATGGCAAAAAACAGATAATTGAAGAAATAAAGATTTGTGTTATGATTAGTAATTTGGCGTACGTTCACCCAGATGCAAAGATTGGTAAGAACGTTACTATTGAGCCTTTTGCCTACATCGAGGGCGATGTTGTTATTGGCGACGACTGCTGGATCGGTCCACACGCTATCATCTACGATGGTGCGCGCTTGGGTAAGGGAAACAAGATTCACCCCGGTGCTTGTATCTCGTGCCTTCCACAGGATTTGAAGTTCGCAGGCGAGAAGACTACAGCCGTTATCGGTGACTATAACGACATCCGCGAGTGCGTAACTATCTCACGCGGTACAGCATCTCGTGGCACTACCGTTGTTGGTAGCAACAACTTGCTTATGGCATATGTTCACGTTGCTCACGACGACGTTGTGGGTAGCCACTGCGTTATCGCTAACCGCGTATCGTTGGCTGGCGAGGTTGAGATTGGCGACTGGGTTGTTATCGGTGGCCACGCTGCTATCCACCAGTGGATCCACGTTGGCGACCACTGTATGATTCAGGGTGGCGCCCTTGTATCACAGGATATCCCACCATACGTTATCGCTACAAATGGCGAGACTCGCTATGCAGGTATCAACAAGGTCGGTCTCTCACGTCGTGGTTTCACTGCCGAGCAGATTGAGGCTATTCATAACACTTGTCGCATCTTGTTCCAGAGCGACCTTAACTACATCACAGGTTGCGATAAGGCAGAGAGCGAACTCCCACAGAGCGCCGAGCGCGACTACTTGATTGAGTTCGTGCGCGACTCAAAGCGTGGTGTTATCAAGCAGTATCAGTCTCGCAGATAATTTATCATTTCATAGTAGTAAGGGCTGTCCAAGATTATTCTCGGACAGCCCTATTTATTATTGGATTGGTATCTGAATTATTGACACCCACTTCTCGGGATCATCCTGATTCCAAACTCCATCAATATAGCAGGTGCGCGGATGCCCCGCAATTTTGTAGCCCTGCTCTTCCATATACTTGAAGGCTTCAGTGTAGGACTCATAAAAACGCTCATAAGGTCCCACGTGCTTCATACATAGAGCCTTTGGCACAGCAGATAGGCGCTTAAATTGTATAATGCTGCTATCGACACCCATCTCCTCTACCTGCTCGCAATACTCTATATCAATCGTGCTAGGAGCATACTCTGGGTTATGCTCAATTGTAAAACAATAACCAGGTAGCGGACATTTACAACCGAGACGCTGCATCTCTGGACCAATCTTATTTACACAGAGTGCCCCCAATGCACTATAGTCCGCAATGACTTCACGATGACTTGCCACGATAATCTCTGGCAACGATTGAATATTAAACTTTTCCATTGTGTTTTTTTGTTTGTGAGAGTCTAACCACCTGAGTAGCTGCCTGCGACGCTCCACCAACAATTGCAACTGCCTCTCTGTCTCCTCAATTTTTTGAGTCAACAGCTCAACTCCTGGCATCTGAGCGCCATCATCGAACAACTCCTTGATCTCTTCCAGTGTAAAACCTTGTCGTTGTAAATCTCGTATGGCGTTTAGCCTCTGCATCTGCGATATACTGTAGTAGCGATACCCAGTCCACTTATCCACCTCTTCGGGCATAAGCAATCCTCTTTGCTCATAGTGGCGCAAGGTCTTTACCGTTACCTGCATCATCTTGGAAAACTCTCCGATTTTTAACTTTGTATTATTTCCCATAATCGTACGATATTTTTGCTAGCGAGTGCAAAGTTAATATATGACCCAAGGTACGAGTCAAGAGAAAAGCAAAATAAATTTTAGAAAATGTTTGCGTGCAAGTTCACTTGCAGAAGTGATCATATCAAATCACATATCCGACTCACGTCGTATATTCTGCATCATTACAAAGAAACAAAAAAAACAGACAACCGAAGTTGTCTGTTTCGAGTAGTGGATAGGGGATTCGAACCCCTATGTCGTGCGTGAGAGGCACGTATCCTAGCCCTTAGATGAATCCACCAAATGAACTTACCCCTTGTTTGGGACTGCAAATATACAACATTAATTTCTAATTACCAATTTTTTAGAGCAAAAATTATACATTAACACATTATTTTTGTTCTATAGTAGGTCATCCCCCCCCCAAGAAATAGATAAAGAGTGGTGCATAGATTTCCTGCACCACCCCTTAATTCTATTATAACAATGGCATAAATACTGTCAGCCAAAGCAGATCATCTAAAGCGTCATCGTTAGTGTTATCCTTGTGAGTTACTCGATAATAGAGTATTCCATCATCTGTACGCTGCTCGACCTTTGTAACAACAATGTCGTTAGACTTGTAATCAGGATACAATCGAGGAAAATTGTCTCGCATAACATTCTCCACATTAACTTCAGTTGTCACATCCACCCATCTATGTGATGCACACGACATACATCCTACGATACACAACAATAATAATAACTTTTTCATACGCTATAGGTTCTAAATTAATATTAGCGAATACACAAAGTTAGAAATTATTTTTATCACAGGCAAAAATATCACAAATAATATACACCATTTTAAAGGAACTATTGATAAATTCGCTATTATTCAAAGCAATCATTAACCATACTCAAACGTATCTATATTTATATGTCCGGGCAGAAAATACCCATAGTGAAATTGATATATACAATGACTTACATTACACGATACCATATCTGACACTTGCTCCTCTTGATTTTTGCAGAGAGAGCATCAGGTATCGTGCAAAGGGAAGTAATGAACATAAGGATAGTAGCAAGACTAAAGCCTATAGGTCATTACAAGTCTTGTGCGATAGATATGGTGCTATATGCAAAAAGAAAAGGAGCAAATCTTATAAATATAAAAGCCTCTCTTTGTCAACGTTGCGTTTAAGGCGAGAGAAAAACAAGTTCACTTGTTATTCCGAGCCGCAGAAACGAAAAGGAACTTAAAGGGAGGTTTGGAGAGAATAGTAGTGTAATAGGATTAACTAATAAGCTTAACTTGCCGAGGATTGCTTCGCAATCTTTTCTCGGCTTAAATCGGCGGCGTCTCGGCATAGTGAATGGATTCCCTCTGCTCTCGACTTGCACGATTTTTCTCTGTTACACAGAGCAGTTAAGCTAACCAATATCAATGAAAAACCTACATAGAAGAAGATTTAGGTAACCTCCTCTTCAAGAGAAGATCTTCGGTCTCTCTATTTTTCTATTTGCGCAGAGTTTATGGCGTGCCGCAATGAAGAATGACGATTTGGATAGTACTGGGCGTACAGCCAAATCGTCATTCAAATAAGGTGCGTCAGAAAACTGCGCAAATAAAAAAGAGAAGACCGAATTTTCGATCTTCTCTTGAAGAGGCGGCTACCTACTCTCCCACCTAAATAGG
>JAGCKG010000090.1 GCA_017647625.1 Alistipes sp.
AACCCAGTATCAGTTGATGTTAAGAAGAAGAAGTACTGTCGCTTTAAGAAGCTCGGTATTAAGTATGTAGACTATAAGGACGGTGAGTTCTTGAAGAAGTTCCTTAACGAGCAGGGTAAGATTTTGCCTCGTCGCCTCACTGGTACTTCTCAGAAGTTCCAGAAGAAGGTAGCTCAGGCAGTTAAGCGTGCTCGCCACTTGGCTATTCTTCCATTCGTAACCGATAATATGAAATAATAAAGAGGAGGAGAGACTATGGAAGTAATTCTTATCAAAGACGTAGAGAACTTGGGCTACGCAAACGACATCGTTAACGTACGTCCTGGCTATGCTAACAACTACTTGATTCCTCAGGGTTTCGCTAAGGCTGCTACTGCTTCTGCAAAGAAGGTATTGGCTGAGAACCTTCGCCAGCGCGCACACAAGGACGCTAAGATCCTTGCTGACGCTCAGGCTTTGGCTGAGACTATCAACAACCTTCACCTTACTCTTACAGCAAAGGCTGAGGAGGAGAAGATCTTCGGTGCTATCACCGCAGCTGACCTTGCTGCTGCATTGCAGGAGAAGGGTATCGAGGTTGACCGCAAGAACATCACTGTAGATTCAGTTAAGACTCTTGGTGAGTTCGAGGCAACTGCAAAGCTTCACCGCGAGGTTAAGGCTACTATCAAGTTCGCTGTTGTTGCAGAGTAACACACAACTTAGATAATAACGATAGAGACTACCCTATTTGGGTGGTCTCTAATCTTTTTATATACTCCACTATCACAAAGTTTTGGCAATTTGATAAATATTTTCTAACTTTGTACTATATATCCACCAAACCAAAAGAGATTTATCCATATAGGCTCGATAGGATATCGCTACGAGTGCAAACAATGGAAGTTCGCGATTGGTATAATAAATGGTGTATCACAAAGTAATAGTAACGAAATTAAAACATATAAAACCTTTTCACAATGAGAAAGTTTTTATCACTCTTGGCTCTAACACTTCTGTTTACCTCTTGCCAAAACGAGTATAAGCAGGATGCTGTAGACTCTACACCAGTAGATATCAGACTATGTGTAACAGCACAAGATATCATAACACGCGATGAGAACGTGGCTACAGGTTATAGCAGTGCGCTTGGCGCAATCGAGAACTTCAACGATGCCGATTGGGCAAAGTATGACCTGCGCTACACATTCGAGGTATACACTGCTGGCGATAACGGCTCTGGCGCACCTATAGCAAATAGTCGCCAGGTTAAGACTATCAACAAATACAACCCAGAGAAAGAGGTATACTTCAACGTAAACCTAAAACCTAACAAGACATACAAGTTTGTGGTGTTCGCAGACTTTGTAAACGAGGGCGAGAATAGCGACCTTTACTACAATGTTTCAGACCTTCGCGACATCACTGCTATCGATGGCAAGATGAATCCTATGGACGAGGCTCGCGATGCATATTTCGCCACCGAGGAGATTGCTATCACCACTCACTTGGAGAAGTCTATCTACCTAAAGCGTCCATTTGGCAAACTTCGCGTGGTAACTACAGACTACGAGTATATCGAGAGTTATGCAGATCCAGCAAAGGCTAAAGTAACATACTATAACTGCGAGGTATTCAAGAGTTTAAATGCTGTAAATGGCAAAATATCTACAGCCCGCACAGAGGAGGAGTTGACATTCGAGTACAACCTTGCAAAGGATGGTTTATACACTGCTGGAGCAGATGCCGAGAGTGGCAATATGACACTCTTTGCCGACTACGTTTTGGCTCCACGTTCTGGTCAGGACGAGGTTAACTTTAAGCTTACTGTATGGGATGCTAATGGCAAGGAGATTAAGTCAAACGACTTTGATTCGCCCATTCCTATTGAGCGTAACCATCTAACTACAATCACTGGTAATCTGCTAACTACAAAGACCAACATCAAGGTCAACATCGACCACGAACTACAAGAGGGAGAGACCTTATAGTGAGTATAGGCAGACAATATGGAGTAGCATTCGCCAAGGTGGATGCTACTTTTTTGTTTTAAATGCGCCCAACTAACTTTTATACTGCACAATAATTTTTAAATATTGTTCGTTAAATCAAAAATATTGTGTAACTTTGTGCGCTTATGCGCATAAGCGTAAAATTTATTAGACGAATGAGGCGATTATTTGGATATATTGTAGCATTTGTGAGTGTTGCCATCGTAGCACTCTCTTGTAGTGTTGTAAACGACGCTATCAAGACTGGCGACCCTCAGTATGTGTACGATCAGGCTCTTATGCTCTACAATACCGAGAAGTGGGATAAGGCTTCTACACTCTTCCAGACTTGCCGTCACGTCTATATGGGTACTCCTCGCGAGGACTCGCTTTCGTTCTACAACGCACGATGCAAGTTCAAGTTACACAGTTGGGATGAGGCATCTATGGCACTCGATGAGTTCCGTCGCAAGTTTGCCCGTAGCCCATTTATCGAGGAGGCAGAGGGTATGTATGCCTTGTGTTACTACTATATGTCGCCACCACCCGAGCGCGACCAGACTGTAACCTCGCAGGCTATCATCGCCATCACAGAATTTATATCGCGCTATCCAGAGTCAAAGAACATCAACGAGTTCAACGATATGCTCAATGAGTTATCTGGAAGATTGATGGAGAAGAGTTACCTTAACGCCTACACCTACTACAAGATTGGTCGTTATAAGTCAGCTATCGTAGCCTTCAAGAATGCGATGAAGCAGTATCCAGAGTCACCACACCGCGAGGATATGATGTACCTGACAACAGTATCTGCATATCGCTTGGCATCAAACTCTGTTGAGTCAAAGCAGTTGGATCGCTACCTCGCAATGCTCGACCACTACTACTCATTTATCGGCGAGTACCCAGAGTCGAAGCACATCAAAGAGTTGGAGCGTATGGCAAAGGATGCGCGAAACTACATTGACAAAAACCGAAAAACTGAAGATAACGTATAAAACAATATAAGCTATGGAGATTAAGAAGAATGTTCCAAGTAACACAGTAACACGCAAGTTGGTTGACCTCGACACACCTACTGGCAACATCTACGAGAGCATCAACATCATCGCTCGTCGTGCTAATCAGATTGCTACAGAGCTAAAGACTGAGCTTAACCGTAAGCTTGCTGACTTCTCTGCACCATCTGACAATTCAGTAGAGGAGACATTCGAGAACCGCGAGCAGATTGAGATTTCACGCTACTATGAGCGTCTACCAAAGCCAGCTCTTATCGCTACAGAGGAGTTCCTCGATGGCGAGGTTTACTTCCGTCACGGAAACAAGTAGTAGCAATGCTCAACGGTAAACATATTATACTCGGTATAACAGGCAGCATAGCAGCATACAAGGCTGCTATGCTGTGCCGTCTTTTAGTGAAAGAGGGTGCCGAGGTACGAGTGGTGATGACTCCGCTTGCAAAGCAGTTTATCACACCACTTACAATGGCTACACTATCCAAGCACCCTATCCTTGTGGAGTTCTTCAACCCTGAAAATGGTGAGTGGAACTCACACGTATCGCTTGGCGAGTGGGCAGATATGCTTCTTATAGCCCCAGCAACGGCAAATACCCTTGCCAAGATGGTAACTGGCGTTGCTGATAACCTGCTTCTAACGACATACCTTTCGGCACGTTCGAAGGTTGCTGTTGCCCCTGCTATGGACCTTGATATGTATGCACATATCACCACCCAGCAAAATATAAAGACTCTTGCAGAGCGCGGTGTGGCTATCATCGAGCCACAGGCTGGCGAGTTGGCAAGCGGTCTTGTAGGCAAGGGTCGTATGGCAGAGCCAGAGGATATTGTTGAGCAGGTGAAGGCTATCTTTGCCGAGGAGGTAAAAAAAAAGAGTTTAGAGGGTAAGCGATATATCGTCACCGCAGGTGCTACGATAGAGGCTATCGACCCTGTACGTTATATCACAAACCACTCTACAGGCAAGATGGGTTATGCCATTGCCGAGGAGTTGGCAGCGCGAGGCGCAGAGGTAAGCCTTATCAGTGGTCGCACCACCCTACCTACACCCAAGTGTGTCAAGCGCATTGACGTGCTATCGGCAGAGGATATGTACAACGCTGCGGTTAAGGAGTGGGAGACTGCAGATGGTGGCGTTATGTGTGCCGCTGTTGCAGACTACACGCCTGTTACCGTTGCCGAGCGCAAGTTGAAGAAGTCTGACAACGATATGCGCATCGAACTAAAGCGCACAAAGGACATCGCCAAGGAGTTGGGCGCAACAAAGGGAGAGCGCGTTTTGGTAGGCTTCGCCCTCGAGACCGATAACGAGGAGGCAAATGCCGAGGGCAAGTTACAGCGTAAGAACTTCGACTTTGTGGTCCTTAACTCGCTCCAAGATGCTGGAGCAGGATTTCGTGGCGACACCAACAAGGTAACCCTTATCGACAGAAATGGCAACGAGGAGCACCCATTGATGTCAAAGCGCGACGTGGCGAGAGTTATCGTTGATAAGATTGAGAGTATAAAAAGATAAACACCTAATAACCAATGCTAAAGAGCCTAACAATAGAGAACTACGCACTTATCGATTCTCTCTCTGTGGAGTGGAACGAGCATCTGAACATCATCACTGGTGAGACGGGTGCTGGTAAGTCTATCTTGTTGGGCGCATTGGGTCTTTTGTTGGGTGCAAAGAACGAGGGCAATGCCACTAAAGACCTTGAGCGCAACTGCGTCATCGAGGCTATTTTCAATATCGACGGTCTTGGTTTAGAGCCATTTTTCGAGGATAACGACCTCGACTACGACACTGAGATATCTATCCGTCGTATCATCACTCCTGCGGGAAAGAGTCGCTCGTTTGTAGGCGATATGCCTGTGCAACTAACAACCCTTAAGGAGTTGGGTGCGCAACTTGTGGATATACACTCACAGCACCAAAATCTAATTCTTGCGTCGGAGGTTTTCCGCATCTCTACACTCGACACCATTGCTGGTAACAAGCCTCTTCTCGAGGAGTACACCACCCTACTTGCATCGCTTGGCAGGTTGCGCGCAGAGTATCGCACGATGGCAGAAAATATGGAGTCCGCTCGTAAGGATGAGGAGTGGTTGCGCTATACCGTAGAGGAGTTACGTGCGGCGAAACTAAAGGAAAACGAGCAGGCAGAGACCGAGAGTAAGTTGGCGATATTGGAGAGTGCCGACAATATCAACGAGGCACTAACCACACTACGCAACACTCTTGATGACGAGGAACTTGGAGCGATTATATCACTTAGTCGTTCAGAGAGAGAGTTATCGTCGCTTGGCGAGAAATACCCTACAGGTCTTTCCATTGCCGAGCGTCTAAAGTCGGTCGTCGCAGAACTTAAAGACCTTAGTGCTACTGCGGGTGATGAGGTTGAGCATTTGGATGCCGACCCAGAGACCTTGCAGAAGTTGAGCGACAGACTCAATACAATCTACTCTTTGGAGATGAAGCACCGCGCAGAGTCATACGACGACCTCCTTCACAAGTTCAGGGAGTTTGAGTCGCGCCTTGCTACCATCGATAACAGCGATACTGCACTCAAAGAACTTCAGGCGCGCATCGCGACTATGGAGAGCAATTGCCACGCTGTAGCAGACAGACTTTTCGAGAGCCGTAAGAGTGTGTGCAGTGTACTTGAAGAGCATATCATTACCACACTCAATCAACTCGGAATGGCAGATGTGCGCTTCAGCGTTGAGATAAGCAAGACCGCAGAGTTTACACCACTTGGAACGGATAGCGTCGCCTTTATGTTCAGCGCAAACCCTACCACAAAACCTGCTCCCGTTGAGCGCATAGCATCTGGCGGTGAGTTGTCGCGTATTATGCTATCACTCAAGTCGTTGCTTGCCGAGCGCAAGAAGTTGCCTACGGTAATATTTGATGAGATTGACACTGGTGTATCGGGTCGTATTGCCGATGCTATGGGTAGCATCATTGCAGGACTATCACAGAATATGCAGATTATAGACATCACCCACCTGCCACAGGTTGCCTCCAAGCAGGGCGCACACTTTGTGGTATATAAGGATGAGGGACGAACCAATATACGTCCACTATCGAAAGTCGAGCGCGTAGATGAGATTGCGAAGATGCTCTCGGGTAGTGAAATCACAGAACACGCTCGCAAACAAGCAAAAATCCTCTTGGGTTAACCAAGAGGATTTTTAGTATCTACTTTTTTAATAATACGATGTGGTATAAAATTATTTTCTTATCTTTGTATTACTTACCATTTGCAAATTATTAACAAACACAAATACTATGAAGAGATTATTTACACTACTTCTTATCTCTTTCGCAGCGTTATCGTGCGAGATGATAGATGAGAAACTCGACGACTTGCTCGGAAAAAAGGGTGTGGTTGTCTTTGCTGAGGGTACAGAACTTACCGCCAATGTTCCAAGCAAGCAGACCGTGCTAAACTACAAATTTGAGTCTACACTCGATTGGGAGGTAAAGACCGAGGCGGAGTGGCTTGAGATTGACCCAATGAGTGGCAAGGCGGGCAAGGACATAAAAATCCAGATTAAGGTCGCTAAGAATAAGGATAAGGAGGGTCGCACAGGCTATGCTGACCTAACACTCTCAAACGATGAGAGTTACCGCATCACCATTAACCAGGCAGGCGAGGGTGATGAGAATGACGAGAATGACGAGGGTACTATTGTAGATGTCCCAGCCAACCAGATTTGGTACACCTCTACCGATGGCGAGGTAGTAGAACCATATAGTGGAGAGCATAATGAGTATGCTGACGCCATTACAACTTTTGGTGCTAGTATTGTTTCTAATACTTATGTTGATGGCAAGGGTGTAATAGAGTTTGACGGTGATGTAACTACGATTGGAGAGTGCTCATTCGCTTATTGCAGTAGCCTTACAAGTGTAACTATTCCTGATAGTGTAACTACAATTGGAGTGGGTGCATTCGCTTATTGCAGTAGCCTTACAAGTGTAACTATTCCTGATAGCGTAACTACGATTGGAAATAATGCATTCCTTTGTTGTAGTAGTCTACAAGAGTTTAACGGTAAGTTTGCATCAGAGGATGGTAGATGCTTGATTATTGATGGTGTGCTTAACTCTTTTGCCATTGGATACGGCGCTACAGAATATACTATTCCAGATAGCGTAACTACGATTGGATATTCGGCATTCGGTTATTGCAGCAGCCTTACAAGTGTTACTATCCCTGATAGTGTAACTACGATTGGATGGGGTGCATTCTCTGGTTGCAGCAGCCTTACAAGTGTAACTATTCCTGATAGCGTAACTACGATTGGATATTATGCATTCGATTCTTGCATCAGCCTTACAGGTATAACTATTCCTGACAGCGTAACTACGATTGGATATTATGCATTCTATAATTGTAGCAGCCTTAATGCAGTACATATCACAGATCTTTCAGCGTGGTGTAGGATAGATTTTACTGATAAAGAGTCCAACCCATTAACCTTTGCACATAATCTATATCTTAACAATGAATTAGTTACAGATTTAACTATCCCTTCGGATATTACAGTGATTAAGGACTTTGCATTTTTCGATGGACACTCTATCCACAACATAAATCTTCATAATGGCATTACATCTGTCGGCATTGGAGCATTTGTGGGTTGTCGTATTCAAAGTGTCACAATACCTGATAGTATAACCGAGATTAAGGATGTAGCATTCACACAGTGTCCTTATCTTACTGAATTCAGGGGCAAGTTTGCAACAGAGGATGGTCTTGCTCTTATCGTTGATGGAACATTCCACGCATTTGCAAATGGATCGGGTATCACTGAATATACCATACCTGAGGGTGTAGCTACAATTGGTGACTGTGCATTTAATGGTGCATATTCTCTTGAAAGTGTGACTATACCTGATAGCGTAACTGCTATTGGAGCATATGCATTTAATCATTGTATAAACCTGATTGACACATATTGTAAATCTATAATACCACCATATATTGAAGTTCAAGGATTATATAAGGGTTGTAATATATATGTCCCTGCTGAGTCATATCAGGACTATATAAGTGCTGATGGCTGGGAGGACTATGCAGCCAAAATCAGACCTTACGACTATGAAAATAACTGTGTTATAGAGGCGAATGTATCGGAAGAGACCAAGCGTTGGCTCGGTAAGTGGAGTTCTACAGTTAGCAGAACATATTGCCCTGAAACAGGATTTAATGAGGAGACAGTAACATTTGAGGTAAATATCGAACATAATGCTGTATCACCACACTTTGTAAAGGTGTATGGTCTCAGCGCTATCGACCCAACAATTGCTGTTGATGGTATTGTAAATGCAAATGGTGACCTTGAAATTCTAAACTACTGCTATGTGGGTGAAAGTGGAGGTTGGCAACTATATATGTGGGCAGTACTTGAATCTGGATTTCTAACAAACGATCGTCACGCTGTCTATACAATGAGTATGGATGAGAGTGGTAATGTTAGCTGCGAGGTAGGCTCTTATAAGAGCTCGCCATATATAATGTTCGACATCATTGGATATAATACAGCTAACGGTAGTATATCATGGTACGATAGTAGCCTATCCTACTACTCAGGTCCTATGAGTTGGGTGAAGGTGGCGGATAGTGGCGCAACACCAAGTCGTTACTCACAGAAGGTGCCATATATAACCAACTTCCGACCACAGGCTGATACAAGACTAAAGGTGGTCGAGTAACAGAGTTTACACACCATTAAATTACCCCTAAGGGATCGTAGAGACCTACTACATTCCTTAGGGGTAATTGATTTTATGTGATGGTATCTTAGTTTAGATTATCGAGAAAATTATTACTAATTACTAATTACTCTCTACTAATTACTAATTGATTTTGCCAGATGCCAAAAGACCCAGCAAGAGAATGCATTAAAGTAACTTTTTCTTTGACGGTATCACCAAAAACTCCTTCAAATAAAACGGCTCGAAGTATGCAATATCCTCAAATTGTGATGCATTGAATGCCTGCTCGGCAAGAGAGACAATACCGCGTGCGGATGGTGTAATAGAGATGTATAGAGCATCTGGAAGCACCTCGCAACACTTCTGTGCGCCATTACCGAAGATTACAAGTTTGCCATTAGAACGGATATCTTGGAATGTCTCTGGTGTGATAATCTCGGCAGAGACATCAGATTTAGAGGTGCCATTGGTGTCGAAAATTTGAGTGTAAACCTCCATACGTCGCGCATCAACCATAGGACATAGAGAGGCAGAATTCCAATCTGACTCCTCGACATCTACAATGCCAGCATCATAGTCCTCGCGCGCAACCTGCACAAGAGCGTCGAGTGAACCTACTGCAATAAGAGGGATATTTAGTGCATAACACATACCCTTGGCAAATGAGACACCAATACGCAGACCTGTATATGAGCCAGGACCCTTACCCACCGCAATAGCATCGAGATCGGCAGGCTGTACGCCAGTCTCTTTGAGCAGTTCATCGACAAAGAGTGCCACCTTCTTGGCGTGATCACGACCCTCGTTGCTCTCTCGAAGAGCCATTAGTTCGCCATCGTTGGATAGTGCCACCGAACATATATCTGTACCTGTTTCAATAGATAATATAAGTGCCATAATTGGTTATGTTATCGACGGTTAACCTTCATTGCCTTGTCCATTTCGCGCTTGGCATCGTTCTCCTTGATATACTCTCGCTTGTCGAACGACTTACGACCGCGTGCAAGACCTACAACAATCTTCGCCAAGCCACGCTCGTTGATAAAGATGCGCAGACCTACGACAGTAAGTCCTCGATCCTGCAATGAGCGTTGCAACTTATTCAACTCCTTACGGTTAAGTAGGAGTTTTCTGTCGCGCTTGGGAACGTGGTTGTTGCAAGTACCCCAAGTGTACTCGGCAATATTTACATTTCTTATCCATAGTTCGCCACGCTCAAAGTAGCAATAGGAGTCCACAAGCGACGCCTTGCCAAGTCGTAGCGACTTTATCTCCGTACCCACAAGTACCACGCCTGCAACATACTCCTCCAAGATCTCATAGTCGAATGTTGCGCGCTTGTTGCGAATATTTATATTTTTATAATCTGCCATTTCTATCAAATTTTAGTTATACCTAACCAAACATCACACCATTTAGGCACGTCTTTTGCCACTATAGATGTGGGTGTTCTCGGATAAAGGTAACTAATTCTTTTATCTTTGATATGTTTTACACATCTTTTAAGTTTATTTTCTGTTTGCACACTGTTCGCGTAGTGATACGCCAACGCACCGAGGACACCCTTTTTTACTAATTTACAACAACTCTTAAGGGATGTTCTATAAATTAGTATAAAAGTTTTCGTTGTTTCGGAAATTCTATTTCGGTTGCTTTTGTGCCTATTTCGACATCTTCCTTATCTTTACTCGGTTACAATGCTCGCATTGCGCCCTCATAAGAGATAAT
>JAGCKG010000091.1 GCA_017647625.1 Alistipes sp.
CTCTTATGAGGGCGCAATGCGAGCATTGTAACCGAGTAAAGATAAGGAAGATGTCGAAATAGGCACAAAAGCAACCGAAAGATAAAATACAACCTCCTATTGTTAAACTTAATTTACTAATTTATAGAACATCCCTTAATTATACAGAATGAAACGACTAATTATCTTCGACCTCGACGGCACACTACTAAATACCATTGGCGACTTGGCTGATGCGGTAGATTATGTAATGCGCTCACGCAACCTCCCAGAGCATACAAATGCCGAGTATAGGCAGATGGTAGGTGGTGGCATCAAACGACTCGTTGAGAGAGCATTACCCGAGGAACTATCTAAAAATAAGCAATATGTCGAGGAGTGCGTAACGCAGTTCCGTCGCTACTATGTCGACAACATCGACCGCCACACCATCCCCTACGAGGGTATCCCTGAGTTGTTGCGCAAGTTACAAGAGGAGGGAGTAATGTTGGCTGTAGCATCAAATAAATTTCAGCACGGGACAGATAGGCTCGTAGCGAAATTCTTTGGCGACATAGATTTCGTAGCCATAGAGGGCAACCGCGAAGGCGCACCACTAAAGCCCAACCCAGAGATCATCCACAACATCCTACTTAAAGCGGGTGTTGAGCGCAAGGATGCTGTTATGGTGGGCGACTCAGGCATCGACATCCGCACTGCAATATCCGCGGATATTGACTCCATAGGAGTATCGTGGGGCTTCCGCTTCGCCGAGGAGTTATACGATGCTGGCGCAAAAATCGTAGTTACAACTTGCGAGGAGTTGGAGCGCGCAATACGTCAAATGGCATAACAAAGATATCGCTATTGCACTATTGTTGCGATGTAACTATCTAAAGCATAGTAAATTTTATTTTTCAAAAAAAATTACTACCTTTGTATATCTCAACCACTCGCATTAGGCGATATGGATCATACAAAACGCAATAAGTAACAGATTATCACGATAGTTATGAGAAAGATTTTTTCATTTTTGATGCTTGTCCTTACCCTTGCAATGGGCTGTAGCGAAGATAACAGCACCACCTCGGTAAACGATAGCGAGAGCTTTATCTTCAACGAGGGAACATATCTCACACCCACCATAGATAGCGAGGGTGGCGTACTTACATTTGGTTTTAAGAGCAACACCTCTTGGAACGTTATCGAGAACGAGGAGTGGATAGAGGTTGAGCCAGCAAGTGGCGATGCCACAGCCACTAAGTTCGAGGTCATCGTTCTAAAGAATGAGAGTGGCGATATGCGCACAGCCCCTATCACCGTAGCATATGGCAAAAAGAGCATTGATATCATTCTTACACAATATGCCGAGTTATGCGCTGTGAACGAAATCGCATACCGCACAACCACTGGCGAGGTTATCACACTAAACTCTTTCGAGGGCTTTGGTAGCACACTTATCGAGAATACCTACGCTGATGGCTATGGCAAGATGCGCTTCGAGGGCAATGTTAAGAGCATCCCTGCGGAGGCATTTAGTGGTTGCAACACCCTATCCTTGATTATCCTTCCAAAGAACTTGGAGAGCATCGGCAATAGTGCCTTTGAGGGTTGCACATCACTCGGTAGCATCACACTTGGCGATAAGGTCGCAGAGATTGGCAATAGCGCATTCAGCAAGTGTCGCTCACTTAAGAGTATCGACTTGGGCGAGGGCGTTACAACCATTGGCACAGAGGCGTTCTACCTCTGCTCACAACTTGAGAGCATCGCTATACCAGAAGGCGTTAAGAGTCTCAATGACAATACATTCTACAACTGTATTTCGCTTACATCTGTATCACTTGCTGAAGGTGTAGAGAGCATCGGCAGCCACTGCTTCGCTCTATGCTCTGCGCTCACAGCAGTAGAGATTCCAAACAGCGTCACAACCATTGGCAACTACGCCTTTACCGACTGCACCGAACTTGCAACAGCGACCCTTGGCAATGGTATAGAGAGCATTGGCAATAATGCCTTTGCAAGTTGTACCGCTCTTGGCAACATTGCTCTTCCAGAGAGCCTAAAGACCATTGGTAACTACGCATTCTCTAATTGCAACAGTATCTATAGCCTTACAATTCCTACAAGTGTTGAGAGCATCGGCAACTATGCATTCTTCAACAGCACAGCACTATATAGTGTTGATTGCTTGGCCACTACAGTCCCTGCACTCGGCACATATGCATTCCACAAATATCACTACGATAATAGTGGAGAGAGTGGCGAGGCTGGCAATATCGAGGAGTTGGCTTACTCTCCTATCGGTACTATCATCTACGTTCCAACAGATGCAGTAGAGGCGTATAAGAGTGCTGATAACTGGTCAGACTACACAACCTATATTAAGACAAAGTAGTTTTTAATACCAATAAAAATAAGATAGCGTGTCCATTTTTGTGAACACGCTATCTTTCTTTATATTAAGACCTTGCTACTCGGTCTTTATCACAATCTTTGCAGATTTAAGTCCCTTCGCTGTTGCGGTAAGAGTAATCTCACCACTCTTTGTGGTACTCTGCACAATGGCAGTCATCATACCGCTGAAAGTCTTCATCTGTGGTTCGTGGAAGAGTTCCAACGACACAGGGTTGCCATTAGCACCTGCACGATAGAAGCCCTCACCCTTAACACTATACTTAATAAGATTATCGGCATTAGGGCATAGGTTACCATCCTTATCCACAACCTTTACCGTTACAAACGATAGGTCTCTGCCATCAGCCTTGATAGTGCTACGATCCGCTTCCAAGACGATACGATAAGGTTTGCCAGCAGTGCGCATAACACGCTCAGCAACAGCATTACCCTCGCTGTCGTATGCCACAACCTTAACCTCGCCAGGCTCATAGGTAGTATCCATCCACATCAAGCGGTAGCGTCGCTGACGCACAAAGTCGCGCTCCGCCTCTGTACCTCGGCTATTCTCCATATCAATAGAGGTATCCTTCGTGCGCACACCCTGACTTACGCCATTGATAAAGAGTTCGGCACTGGGATAGTTAGTGTATACAAATATAGGTGTGGTCTCGCCCTCGCGACCCGCCCAGTTCCAATGAGGGAGGATATGCAGTGTCTCCACATCCTTGTTCCAGTGGCTACGATAGAGGTAGTAGCGATCCTTAGGTAGACCCGCAAGGTCCACAATGCCGAACAAAGAAGAGTGGCTTGGCCAATCGGTATAGTATGGTGTAGGCTCACCAAGGTAGTCGAAGCCAGTCCATACGAACTCGCCTATAGCCCAGCTAAACTCGTCGTGCCAGATCCAATCATCCTCTGGAAGATTCGACCAACCACAATGCTCCACATCGTACGAAGATGCCTGATGATCCTCATAACGCGCCATAGAGCGACGCTCAACAGGGAACTTATATACACCGCGACTACTTACCGTAGAGGCTGTCTCCGAGCCAAGAACTATCTGCTGTGGCAGACGTAGGTAGTTATCAGCATAGCGGAATGGACGATAGTTGAAACCCGCAACATCCATAACAGCCGCCATATTGTTATATACCACATTATCAGGCTGATCCATACCATTAGTCACAGGACGTGTAGGGTCTTCGCGGTGGCATATATCCTGCAACATACGCGATAGTTTTGGACCCCAGATTTTATCGCCCTGATCTGGCACCTCGTTGCCTATACACCACATCACAACGCTTGGGTTATTACGATAGTGGTGCAAAAGGTTTACCATATCGCGCTCCACCCACTCCTCGAAGTGGCGATGATAGCCATTCTTAACCTTCGCAGTACGCCACTCATCGAAAGACTCAAGCATAAGCATCATACCCATCTCGTCGCACGCCTCAACAAGTTCTGGCGCAGGCATATTGTGCGATGTGCGTATGGCATTACAACCCATATCCTTCATTATGCGTATCTGACGACGTATGGCAGCATCATTCACCGCAGCACCCAAAGGTCCAAGGTCGTGATGGTTGCACACACCCTTAAACTTCGTTGGCTCGCCATTGATAAACATACCATACTCTGGGACAATCTCTATGGTGCGAACACCAAAGCGTGTAGAGTACTCATCCTTAAGCGTTTCGCCATAGTAGACCTTTGACGATGCCGTATATAGGATAGGTGTATCAACACTCCACAACTCTGGGTTTGCAAGGTCGATATGTTGTTCAAAGAGGGTGTTATCGTACTTGCTCAAACGCGCCTCATCGGTAGCCACCACCGCGCCATTCTGGTCGATAATATCTGTTACTATGCGGAAGTTATCGCGTGCCATACCCTCTGGCGTTGATAGTTTTGTGCATACCACCACCTCGGCAAGAGCATTACTAACCCTTGGCGTTGTCACCTGCGTACCCCACACTGGAATATGGGCATCCTCGGTGATTACAAGGTGAACATTTCGGTATAGTCCCGCACCAGGATACCAGCGTGACGAGTCAGGCAAATTCTCAAGGCGCACTGCAAGGATATTACTCTCGCCAGCCTTTAGATGGTCGGTAATATCGATATGGAACGAGTTGTAGCCATATGGCCAGTAGCCCACCTCCACGCCATTGAGATAGACGTGTGCATCGCTCATAGCACCGTCGAAGATAAGCGTTGCCGACCTACCATCGGCAAAGGTCTCTGCCTCGAACTCCAAGCGATACCAGCCCACACCTACAAATGGAAGACCTCCGGTGCGACCAGCGTGCTCCATAGCCTCCTTCTGACCATCCTGCGTGATAGCCACATTCTGCTTGTCGTTGTTGATGCTGAAAGGTCCATATATCGCCCAGTCGTGAGGGATGGTGACACTCTGCCACTTGCTATGGTCATACTCCACAGCACTGAACTCCGCACTATCCTCGCGCGTAAAACGCCAACCACGCTCCAATAGTTGCTCCGAGCGCACCTGCGCCATAGCCGACAGCGCAACCGAGCATAGTAGCAACGATAATAAAAATACTCTCTTCATTCTATTTTAGGTTTTATATTATTTATCTAACAAGCACAAAGATAAGAAAGTTTTTCAATAGATTGTTTATTTCGTTTAAATTACCTACATTTGCCCCGTATACTTGTATAACATTAGACTATTACTATGTCAGTTGAAAGCACATTGCGAGCGGTTACTACGCTCCGTCTTACAGAGATGAAACAGCGTGGCGAGAAGATCGCTATGCTCACATCATACGACTACTCTATGGCAAAGATTGTCGACCAAGCGGGTATCGACGTAATACTTGTTGGCGACTCTGCGGCAAACGTAATGGCAGGTTTCGAGACTACCCTACCTATTACGTTGGATATGATGATATACCACGCCAAGTCGGTTGTACGCGCTGTTGAGCGCGCCTTGGTGGTTGTAGACCTACCTTTCGGCACATATCAGGGCAACTCTAAACTCGCCCTCGACTCGGCAGTACGCATTATGAAGGAGACCGAGGCGGATGCTGTAAAGTTGGAGGGTGGCGAGGAGGTCATCGAGTCTATACAACGTATCCTCTCGGCAGGTATCCCAGTAATGGGTCACCTCGGACTTATGCCTCAGTCAATACATAAGTTCGGCACATATAACGTGCGCGCCAAGAGCGAGGCGGAGGCGGAGAAACTTATCCGCGATGCCCACCTTTTGGAGGATGCAGGTTGCTTCGCCCTTGTGTTGGAGAAGATACCTGCAGAACTCGGCAAGCGCGTGTCAGAGGAGTTGCACATCCCTACTATCGGCATTGGTGCTGGTGGCGCAACCGACGGTCAGGTACTTGTAGCGCACGATATGTTGGGTATCACACAGGCATTTTCACCCCGCTTCTTGCGTCGCTATGCCGACCTCGGCACAATCATCTCCGAGGCTGTAGGTCACTATGTTGACGATGTTAAGAGCAGAGACTTCCCTAACGAGAAGGAGCAATACTAACAATAATGGCTGTCCCTATTGGACAGTCATTATTGTTAAAGTGAAAGGTGAAAACTGAAAACTGAACTTTGCGATTAATGCGAGAGCAGAACAAGTTTACTTGTTATGCCGAACCGTAGCAAAGTCGAGGCATTACGAAGTTTTGCCTCAAAAGTATGGTGTCTGCGACGCTTTTTTAAACTGCCCCCCCTTTTGCCTCTTTGGCCTCTATTGCCCTTTCAGCGTAGCTGTCGCTTGGCACAAGCGAAACAGACACAACCTCTCAGGGTTGCACTCCCCAATTTCTCAGGAGAAGGGCGCATCTAACATTAATTAGCCCCACAACCTAATTTCTTGTCAGAAGGGGTTAGATTTGGCTCTGACACGAAAACTGGCGGATGGGACATACTATGCGTATTTCCCATTCGCCAGTTTGACTGAAGAGTCAAAGATGACCCCTTATCACAAGAAATTACTTACATCATTCCACCCATTCCTGCCCCTGCTCCTGCAAGGTTTGTAAGAGGGCTATCCTCCTTCTTCTCTGCGAGTACGCACTCGGTAGTGAGGAACATAGAAGCGATAGATGCTGCGTTCTCAAGGGCTACGCGAGACACCTTGGTTGGGTCGATGATACCTGCTGCGAGCATATCCTCGTAGCGGTCGTCACGAGCGTTGTAGCCGAATGAGCCAGTACCCTCCTTAACTTTATTTACTACTACTGAACCCTCGCCACCAGCGTTAGCAACAATCTGGCGTAGAGGTTCCTCGATAGCGCGCTTAACAATCTGGATACCTGTAGTCTGGTCGTCGTTCTCGCCCTTGAGACCCTCGAGGCACTCAACAGCGCGAATATATGCAACACCACCACCAGGAACGATACCCTCCTCTACAGCAGCACGTGTAGCAGCCAAAGCATCGTCAACACGATCCTTCTTCTCCTTCATCTCAACCTCGGTAGCAGCACCTACATACAATACTGCAACACCACCAGCGAGTTTAGCAAGACGCTCCTGAAGTTTCTCACGATCGTAGTCAGAGGTAGCATTCTCGATAGAGGCACGAATCTGCTGTACGCGAGCAGCGATAGCCTCCTTTGAGCCAGCACCGTCAACGATAGTGGTATTCTCCTTGTTTAGGGTTACCTTATCGGCAGTACCCAAAGCCTCAATACCTGCATCCTCCATCTTCATACCCTTATCGGTAGAGATTACGGTTGCACCTGTGAGGGTTGCGATATCCTCCAAAATCTCCTTACGACGGTCACCAAAGCCTGGAGCCTTACAAGCAGCAATCTTCAATGTACCGCGTAACTTGTTTACTACCAATGCCGACAATGCCTCGCCATCAACATCCTCTGCGATGATAAGGAGTGAGCGACCACTCTGTGCTACAGGCTCAAGGATGCCCATAATCTCCTTCATTGTAGAGACCTTCTTGTCGGTAATAAGGATATATGGTTTGTCGAGCTGTGCCTCCATCTTCTCGGTGTCGGTGATGAAGTATGCCGAGATATAGCCACGATCGAACTGCATACCCTCAACAACATCAACGTGAGTCTCGGTACCCTTGGCCTCCTCAACGGTGATAACACCCTCGTTGTTAACCTTAGCCATAGCCTCGGCAATGAGCTTACCAATCTTGCGGTCGTTGTTAGCCGAGATTGTTGCCACCTGCTCAATCTTATCGAAGTCAGAACCTACAACCTGACTCTGCTCCTTGAGTGATGCCACAACCTTCTCCACCGCAGCGTCGATACCACGCTTAAGGTCCATAGGGTTAGCACCTGCGGTTACATTCTTGATACCCACAGAGATAAGCGACTGCGCAAGAACGGTAGCAGTTGTAGTACCATCACCAGCATCATCGTTAGTCTTTGATGCTACCTCGCGCACCATCTGCGCACCCATATTTGCGAAGGTATCCTCCAACTCAACCTCCTTAGCAACGGTCACACCATCCTTGGTTACGTGTGGCGCACCAAACTTCTTGTCGATGATAACATTACGACCCTTAGGACCGAGTGTTACCTTCACTGCATTACATAGCGCATCTACACCCTCCTTCAAAAGCTCACGCGCCTCAACATTATATTTAATCTCCTTAGCC
>JAGCKG010000092.1 GCA_017647625.1 Alistipes sp.
ACAGCGTTTTTTGCGAGATTTTGCCATAAAAATAGAGATTAGTAGAAAACGTTTTCTACTAATCTCTAAATTATCGCTGTAATTTGCAAATAATCAGCTAATTAAATTTTATCCCAAGCGCCGCTTTTTGCATCATTACCTAAATTAGTAAATTAAGTTTAACAATAGGAAGTTTTATTTTATATTTCGGTCGCTTTTGTGTCTATTTCGGCATCTTTCTCATCTTTCCTCGGTTGCTATGCTCGCATAGCGCCCTCGAAAAAGATAAAAAATCTGTTCGAAATATCCTACAAAATCAACTCGACCTAATTTATAGAACCTCCCTTAATACTATATACGAACCGTCGTGCCGTTTACTTGGTTGTTTCGCTACTCCTTTATAAGCAGTGTAACGGCTGTTGCTGATACGCCCTCCTCTCTGCCCTCAAAGCCGAGATGTTCGGTGGTGGTAGCCTTGACAGATACGCGGTTAGAGTCGATGCCTATAACCTCTGCCAAACGCTCGCGCATATGGTCGATATGTGGGCGTAGTTTAGGTCGTTGCATAGCGATGGTAATATCCACGTTGCCAACCTTGTAACCCTCGCTCTCGATGCTGTCCACAACCACGCGCAGAAGTTTTGTGGAGTCTATGCCCTTATACTGTGGGTCGCTGTCGGGGAATAGTTTACCTATATCGCCCAATGCCAATGCGCCCAACAATGCATCGCATAGTGCGTGTATGGCAACATCGCCATCCGAGTGCGCAACGCAACCCTTTGTATGCTCGATCTCTACGCCACACAATACCAAACGTAGACCCTCGGCAAGGGCGTGTACGTCGTAGCCTTGTCCAACTCTTATATCCATATCTATCTCTGTTTTCTGTTTCTAAAATCTGCCACTCGGCGCAGTATCGCAAGGGCATATCTACGCATCCATAGCGGTGTGCTTAACCATAGTCGCTCCATTTGATGCCAACGACGTGAGGTGCAACTAATCTCCTTGCCACTCTCGCGTACCACGCTCTCCAATACTGCTATTATCTCCTCTCGCTTGCACTGCTCTACCTGATAGAGGTTGCCGTCGCCACGAAGCGACACGATGCCTCCATTGATGCCTATAATGCGATGCACGACAATACGCCCATTGTCGTTGCGAAACATCGCTATGCGACCAGATATATCCTCGCTATGGTCCACACGACGTAGGATGATAGTGTCGCGACCAAAACCAAGTAGCGGTAGCATACTATATCCCCTGACTACGATTTTGAATGTCGCGCCCTCCTCCAATAGTTCGGTGATGTCAGCGGTGGCTATGTCTACACGCTTATTCATTTGCGATAATGGTGTTATACGATAGTTCCGAAGCCTCCTTGTTTGGTAAACACTCCAAATGGTAACCATTAGTGCCACGCACAATCTCACCTACGGTGGTGCATATCATATCTTGTAGTGTGGTGTCGTGGGCAAAGATTGGTGGACAAGATGGCAGTAATGCGCCAATAGCCCGAAGGTTTGAGAGTCGCGTAATGCGGTTATGTGGTGCTTGCGACAGACGGCAAAGACCAGCCATAGGATATACCTCATTCTTGTAGCAAGGGGTCTTACCACTCCAAGGAGAACCGTAGACGCGCACCTCGCCATCCACGATGCGCACAATAGGGGAGTCGTCGTTAAGGAGTCTTGCTCCCTCGATATTCTCGCGCCATAGGCGTGTATGGGTACTCTTACCTGTTCCCGACTCGCCAAGGAAGAGAACACCACGACCATCTGCTACGATAACCGATGAGTGAATTGCTACGGCATTGTGCTTTAGGAGTACCGTGCCGAACATCACCCATATACCGAAGCGTAGTATGGCAAGCGAGATGTTATCCGAAGGCTTGATGTCGGTAATAACATCGTTTGTCGCACTATCGATGTAGAACAATGCTGGTTGCTGATTGTCGTTACGGCTTATTATCGAGTAGAGGTAACCTCCATCCGTAGCGTAGAATGCGCTGTCGGAGTCGCTATCTGCGATATAACTCTCGGATAGTGTGCGAAGGTCGCCCAATGCGGTCACATCTATCGAATCAATAAAGTGGAGTGTGCAGTGTGCATCGCTCTTGGTGGTCTCCGTAGCAAAGGGTTTAAAGCCACGAAGTCCCATCTCTACAAGGTCTTTGTTAGAGCGTAGTCGTATATCTGCTATTAGGTAGTCGTACATAGTTATTCGAGTGTTATAATGCGGTCGCAATACTCCAACGAACTCTCACGGTGGGCGATGATGACAATCGTTAGCGATGCATTCTTCAGCGATAGGTTCTGTATTGCGTTGTTGATATTCTCCTCAGTCTTGTTGTCGAGAGACGATGTAGCCTCGTCGAAGAAGAGTATGTCGGAGTTCTTATATAGTGCGCGGGCGATGCCTATGCGCTGACGCTGACCGCCCGATATTTTTGACCCCTGCTCGCCAATGCGTGAGTCTATGCCGTTTGGTAGCGACGACACGAACTCCGTAAGGTCGGCAAGTTCTATCACTTGGCGGATGCGCTCAAGGTCGATGCTGTCGCTGTCGCATCCCAGTGCGATGTTCTCCACAAGGGTGCTGTCGGCAATAAATACCGATTGTGACACATAGCCAATGCTATTCTGCCACTTGCGGATATTCTCCTCGGACAACTTCTCTCCGTCGATATATATAGCACCCGATGTTGGGCGATATAGTCCGAGAATAATGTTGAATAGGGTGGTCTTACCTACGCCTGAAGCACCAGTGATGCCAACGCGCTCGCCCTTGTTGATTGTAAACGAGAGGTTGCTAAACAATGGCGTGTCGCTATCCTCAAACTTAAACTCCAAGTCGCGTAGTTCGATACTGCGCTCGAAGTTGAAGCGTTCTGCCGTTACGGGAGCAGTAGTCTGCTCCTCGTGGATATCTGCCTCACGAAGTGTATCGATGGTGTAGCGGTTGTAACGTATGGAACTCCAACTTGCCATAATGGTGCGCAGTGATGGTAGTAGGCGCACACCAGCAATGGCAAAGATACCGAGTAGGATAACAAGGTTGTCACTGCTACTATATAGGCTTACAATGATGATAACGGTAAGACCTATTGCCAAGCCTACCTCGGTAAACATTTGTGGTAGCATACCTATGGTGGCATACTCCTTACGGAGTTTTACAGCCTCATCGATAGCCTTGTTGAAGTTGTTCATTGTCAGGGGAAAGGCATTGCTTATCTCAATGTCTGCATAACCTCTGAATGTCTCGGCAACGATACGTCCTTTGGCGCGCTGTGCAACATTCTCCCTATCGCCAATCGTGTTGAGCCTCTTGCGCATACTAAAGTAGAAGAGTGCGACAATCGGCAGAAATAACCCTACGGCGATAAGGGCTATAATAGGCGAGTATAGCACCAATGCTACAAACATAAGCAACATAAGAAGTCCCTCGCCAATAATCGTGGCTATAGGCTTTAGTATGTTGGTGGCAAAGATTAGGCTCACCACGTTTACGTTGCGCGTAAGGATTGCGGTGTTGCTATGCTTGATAAAGCCCAATCCCTTGCGATAGTAACTCTCGTAGAGTCTCTGTGAGAGATGCTTATAGAGCGAGTATATGTAGTCGCGCTCGAAGCGGTAGAGGTATACTACCGCGATATTCTTCAGTGTGATAATGGCGATAACGCCCAAGCATACGACAATCGAGAATGTCTGGTATGAGTCGATATGCAAGGCGTTGTAGAGCCAACTGAGGTAGCCCGTAGTGGCTATGTTGCTACTGTCGACAATGAGTATAAGTATGGGGATAAGCGTTGCCACACCCACGAAGTTGAGTATGGCACGCAGAAAGATTGTCATCACCACACCGAGGGTGCGATGACGGAAACTATGTGGTATTATATCCCAAAAACGACTCATCGCCACAAAGATACCATTTTTTATTCGATTTCCTATCGTTGTAACTTCATATCGCCAGTCTTAACCCATCCAAGACGCACCATTATGGCGTGGAAGATAAGGCTTAACACCGCAGGAGCGATAAAGTATAGTCCTACAATCTCCGCAAGTAGCACTCCGCTATCCATAGTTGCAGACATAGAGTCCCAACAGCCGATAGGACCTACAAGACCTGCAGTTCCCATACCTGCACCCGCGGGGCTGTTTGTCATCTTGAATACCATTGTAGATATAGGACCAAGCACTGCGCCTGCAAGGGTTGGAGCGAGCCATATGATTGGCTTGCGAGCGATATTGCCTATCTGCAACATCGATGTGCCAAGACCTTGAGAGATAAGACCGCCTACGCCATTATCCTTGAAACTGATAACGGCAAAGCCTATCATCTGAGCACAGCATCCCGCTGTTGCAGCACCCGCAGCAAGACCACTAAGACCTATAGAGATGCATAGCGCAGCGGAACTGATAGGGAGTGTGAGGATGCAACCTACCGATACTGATATTATAATACCCATAATAAATGGGTTAAGCATAGTAGCACGATTTATAACCTCGCCCAATGACATTACCCACTCGCCAATAGGCACACAGCAGTACTGCGCAAAGAGTCCACCCACGACAACGCCTACAAGGGGTGTGATGATGATATCTATGGGTGTGCGTTTCGATACCAACGAGCCAGCCTCGATGCCAACGATAGCCGCGAGGTATGCTCCTATAGGGTTACCACCAACATCGCCCCAGTTACCACCGAGCGAGTAACCCAACGCACCTACAGCGATAGCCGATATAGTGACCAATGGGTCACGCTTCATACCCAAGGCTATAGCCAAACCTATAGAGCCTCCGACAACGAGGTCGAGTTGTAGTAGTCGGGCTATGTCCGAGAGAAAGTCACAGCCGGGAATCTTGGCTATCTGACCAATTATAAGTCCTAAAATCAATGAACAGAACAAGCCCATCGCCATATAACTGAGGGCATCAACTACATAGACCTTGAAAAAACTCTGTCTCTTTGAATTACTCTGTGTCATAGATAAGTTGTGTTAGTTGTTACTTATACTCTGTGGGTGGCAGGTTGTTGAACTGCCAAGTTCTATCGCGCTTGAAGGCTACATTTTCGGGTTTACGGCTATAGATACGGCTGTAGTCGAAGTAGAAACCCTTAATGCCGTCGTGACTCTTGGCTGTGAGAGGTATAAACTCTACGGTGCGACTGATAATGCGCGCCTCGTTGTAACTATAACCCTGAGATGCAAGAAGGTCGTAGGCGTGTGAGAACATAATGATATGCTTCGGTGACTCCTCCTTAAGTCCTGTGCCTGAACGGTCTATAGCACCGAGTATACCGTTTAGGTGGTTGAAGTATAGTTGCTCTCGTGTGCTATCACCCAACGCTCCGTAGGCATATGCCAAAATGTTTAGCACCTTGGGCGAGAATGGATCTGCCTCCAAGGATGCCACACCGCGCTCGACGATAAGTTCCAATATGCCGATAGATGGCTGGTCGGGGTTTAGTCCCGACATAACATCCATCAGGTCGTCAAAGGCTCTATTCTCAACAAATGGGCGGTACTCCTCGCTAAAGTAGTAGCCGTAGTAGAGATAGTAGTACTCCTCGGCTGTTAGGCTCTCTGTGCCTGAACGATACTTTAGCATCAGGTTGGTGTAGTAGTATGGCGACGAGGTGTCGAGCGTATTTCGTAGAATCTCCTCCTCGGTAGGTACTACCACCTCCTGCTGTGCCGAGAGTGGCATTGAGACAAGTAGTGCTACTGCAAGCACTATGTAGCGTAGTGCCTCTCTCATTATCGCAAGTTCTTCTCCTTGATAACACGCTCCATATCAGCCATTAAAGCCTTGCTACCCTCAACCAATGGCAGGCGTACCTCGCTACGAGTGATGCCCATAGCGTGGGTCATAGCCTTGATGCCCGTAGGGTTGCCCTCTCTAAAGAGTAGGTTGATAGGCTCTTGTAGTCCCTCTATTCTGTTTTCAGCCTCGGCGATATTCCCTGCCATAGCCTCGTGTACGCAGTTGCAGAAGTCGCTTACAAAGCCATTCGCAGCGACAGATATAACACCCTCGCCACCGCGCTTGATAAGTTCTACGGTGATGCCGTCGTCGCCCGATATAACGAGGAAGTTATCGGGTCTTTCATCTATGATGCGTTGCATCTGCTCTAAGTCGCCCGAAGCCTCCTTTACCGCCACGATGTTATCGCTTGCGTGGGCAAGACGTAGGGTGGTCTCGGCAGTCATATTTACGCCCGTACGACCAGGAACATTGTATAGGATGACTGGTACTGGCGATGCCTCTGCCACAGCCATATAGTGGCGGTAGATGCCCTCCTGCGATGGCTTATTGTAGTATGGCACTACGCTGAGTATAGCCACAGCATCGTGCATATCGAACGTACGCAACTGCTCGACAAGTTCCTGTGTGTTGTTGCTACCCATACCCACCACAATAGGCACACGCCTTGCGGTGCGCTCGACTATAAAGTCGTAGACCTCCTGACGCTCACGAAGTGATAGTGTCGCAGTCTCTGCCGTAGAACCGAGAGCCACGATATAATCTACGCCACCATCGATGACGTGGTCGACCATACGCTGTAGTGCCTCGTAGTCTACGCTGTAGTTGTTAAATGGGGTGATAAGTGCTACACCAACACCCTTAATCATATTCTGTATCATATCTTTACTAAAATAGTGTTCCTTGAATTGCTATATTCTCTGTTGATGCCTTCTGCTCCTCCGCCTGAGGTGCTACCGTAGGCTCTGCGGAGGATATAAGAGACATAAACTCCTCCTCCGAGAGTATCGTGATGCCCAACTTCTGCGCCTTTTGCAGTTTCGCTGGACCCATATTCTCGCCCGCAACGATGAAGTCTACGTTTGCCGATACCGCAGCGAGGTTTCTGCCTCCGTGTTCCTCGACAAGAGCCTTCATATCGTCACGCGAACGACCTGCGAACTTGCCTGATATAACCACGCTCTTGCCCTCTAAGGCGTTGGATGTTTGAACTTTATCTTTAGCCTCAAATTGTAGCCCTGACTCGCGCAACGTCTCTACAATGCGACGATTATCCTCCGAAGCGAAGTAATCGGTGATGGCAACGGCAATTTTAGCACCTACCTCCTCTGCTTCGGATAATTCCTCCACCGAGGCGTTGGCAATAGCATCTAATGTTCGGAAGTGCGATGCCAAGTATCGCGCGGTGGTCTCGCCAACAAAGCGGATGCCGAGAGCAAAGAGTACGCGCTCGAAAGGTACATCCGTAGACTGGCGTACACCCTCTATTATGTTAGATGCCGACTTTTCGCCAAGGCGTGGGAGTGATGCAAGTTGTATAGGGTCGAGATGGTAGATGTCTGCTATGTCGCGCAACATACCGCTCTCCCAAAGCAACTCGATGGTCTCGCCACCCAAACCCTCGATATTCATCGCCTTGCGACTAACGAAGTGAACGATGCGTCCGATGATCTGTGGTTTGCACTCCTTGGTATTGGGGCAGAAGTGCTTTGCCTCGCCCTCGTAGCGCACAAGTTCAGTACCACACTCTGGGCAGTGGGTGATATACTCGAATGGCGTGCTATCTGCTGGGCGCATAGACAACTCCACGCCCGTAATCTTTGGGATAATCTCGCCACCCTTCTCCACATATACCATATCGCCAATGCGGATGTCGAGAAGTTCTATCTGGTCGGCATTATGTATCGAGGCACGCTTGACTACCGTACCCGCCAACTGCACAGGGTCGAGATTGGCAACAGGGGTCACAGCACCCGTACGACCAACTTGGAAGTCGACGCTAAGCAACTTTGTGAGAGCCTTCTCTGCCTGGAACTTATATGCCACAGCCCAACGAGGTGCCTTGGCTGTAGAGCCGAGAGTGCGCTGGTGGGCATAACTGTTGACCTTGATAACGATGCCGTCGGTGGCATAAGGTAGGTGCTTACGCTCCGTATCCCAGTAGGCGATAAACTTCTCTATCTCCTCGCGTGTACGGCACACCTTGATATGCTCTGAGACCTTAAATCCCCAACGCTTTGCCTCCAAGAGATTCTCCCAATGGGTACTCTTTATAGGCTCATCTACGGCGATGTGGTATAACGTGCAGTCCAAGCCTCGCTCGGCTACAACCTTTGAAGATTGTTGCTTCAGCGTTCCCGCAGCGGCATTGCGTGGGTTGGCAAGGAGTGGCTCTCCAGCCATCTCGCGCTCGTTGTTTAGGCGGTCAAATGAGGCGTAGGGCATATATATCTCGCCTCGTATCTCAAACATTGCAGGGTAGCCCTCGCTACAAAGTTTTAGAGGTATAGAGCCTATGGTGCGCACGTTGTTTGTCACATCGTCGCCACGACGACCATCGCCGCGTGTAACGGCACGTAGCAGTGCGCCATTCTCGTAGGTAAGCGATATGGCTGTGCCGTCGAACTTCAACTCGCAGACAAACTCTACATCGCCAATCTCACGTCGTATGCGGTCTATCCACTCGCCCAATTCCTCCGAAGAGTAGGTGTTCGACAGCGACTGCATAGCGTAGCGATGCTCCACGCTCTGGAACTCTGTTGTAAGGTCGCTACCTACACGCTTGGTAGGGGAGTTTGCGTCGGCAAACTCTGGGTAGCGAGACTCCAACTCCTGAAGTTCGCGAAGCAGGGCATCAAAGTCGAAGTCGGAGATCTCGGGAGCATTATCCACATAGTACTTGTGGCTATGGTACTCCAACTCGCGCTCCAACTCGCGCATACGCTTTATATCCTTCTCGTGGCTCATATCTACTCTGTCTTTGTTGTAGCGAAAATTGAAAACTCGCGCGAAGCGCACTTAACTTTTCACATTTCAGTTTTCAGTTTTCAGTTCGTAAAAGGCTTTGCCTTTTGTACTATATATAATAAACATCCCAAAGTTATACAAATTGTTTGTAACGGCGAAGAAATTTCAAAAAAATAAAAAAAATATTCGATAATGCTTGCACATTATTAAAATGTCGCTACATTTGCGGAAAAATTTTACCCAACCGAGACGAATGTGTTGTTTGGGATATTTAAGAACTGATACAACGTTATTATATGGCTACAGCAAAAAGACGACTAATTACAAGCATTCACAATCTAACCCCAGAACAGCTTGCAGAACTAAAGACACTCTATCCACTTGGTTTCAATGAAGTTATGATGCGTTACGACAAACCAGACGGCACATTCTTCTACACCGTACCTTACGAGACCGAGGATACATATTATATGGTTAAGATAGATGTTAAGGTTGATGACGGCGTGGATGAGGATAACGACGGTTACTACGACGATGACGAGATTAAGGGTGCTGATGAGTTGGCTGATGCACAGTCAGATGAGATGTCAGACGAGGACTATTAATATCACGATACTATAATTTGAGTGGGCTACGCTATGCGTGGCCCACTTTTATTTAAATTAGTAATGGTTAAAAGGCTTTGCCTTTTTAAAATCTCACGCGAAGCGCACCACACTTTAATAATTACTAATTAAAGGGATGTTCTATAAATTAGTAAATTAAGGGATGTTCTATAAATTAGTATAAAAGTTTTCGTTGTTTCGGAAATTCTATTTCGGTTGCTTTTGTGCCTATTTCGACATCTTCCTTATCTTTACTCGGTTACAATGCTC
>JAGCKG010000093.1 GCA_017647625.1 Alistipes sp.
GCAATGCGAGCATTGTAACCGAGTAAAGATAAGGAAGATGTCGAAATAGGCACAAAAGCAACCGAAATAGAATTTCCCAAACAACGAAAACTTTTATACTAATTTATAGAACATCCCTTAATTTACTAATTTATAGAACATCCCTATAAAGTTCGGATGCAACGCACCGGCATCGCATTCGCTCTCTGCATTGGTCTGCTGTTATCAAAACCGTTCCAAGTACGGGTGTTGGTGTTAAGATTGAAGTAGAGTGCTGTAGATAGCGTCTCGTCAGTAGTTGTAGTCCAGTAGTATCCCGACCAAGGCACTGGAAGGGTCTCGTTGGTATTCACAATATCAAGACGGCAATCGAGGTAGTTACGACGACCCTGAGCAGTAAAGAAATAGTCAGCAGTGCCATCAGTGAGCATAATGCCATAGAGTGGCTGTAGAGCCTCCCAAGTCATTTCATCGTATGTAGAATTAAGGGTAAGGGACGCATATACCGAAGCATCTGCAATACGCCAGCCATAAGGACAAGGGTCGTATTCGGTCTTGGCATCTACAGCCCACAACTCATCATCGTGCTGGGCATAGAGCCAATCGTAGTCGTTACTCTCCACACCCTTAATAAGTGCTAATGGGTTTGCAACCGCCCACGCAACAGTACCTTGAGTATCGGTAGACTCCACATAGTTTAGTTCTACCTCATAGTTTCTATGATCATAGAGAATGGTGTTGGTATTACCCTCAAAATCATACTCCTTAGGACCTACAAAAGGCTCTTTACGACCCCACTGGTAGTACATACCATACGAACCCAAGATATCATCATCGTCGGTAGAGGCATTGCTATTACACTCCGCACCGAGATTAACATTCATCACCGTTGCACCACCGAGCGCGATGGTATTCTCCGCAGGGTTGTTGTTTGTGACCCATATATGCCAACTCCAGATAATCTCACCATCGGCGTTATACGCACCAATAAGGGCATTACCAGGAACAACCTTACCCTCGTTATCCTCATCTTCATCGATATAGAACGAAGCTATGCCATCGCGGAAGTCTACATACTTCACAAGGCTCTCGTTTGTCTGCCATAGGAGTTTTATCTCGGCAGTTTCAAGAGTGGTGCTACTACCACCAACCATAGGGTCAAAGGTATAGCGAGTCTGTGGTGCTGTAGCAACATAGCAGTTAGCAGGACTCTTGGTATAGTCTACCTGTGGCACGATAGCAAGGAAGATATCCAAACTACGAGTATCACCCGTAGGTGTGTAGCCCTTGAGGGTCATAGTTCCGCTCTGCACAGCATCTTCAGTACCCTCCGCAGGCGACTGAACGGTGATAGTACCCTTATACATATCTATATCTACGACACTCCAACCCGATGGGATAGAGGTGGCAGTAATAGATGTAATATTTTGGCTATCAAAGGTCGTTGTACCCTGATCTCCCCAGTTCAACACAAGTATACTCCCTGATGGCACCTTCAACATATTCGTCTCCTCCTTAGTACACGCGCCAAGCACCATAAATAGGGCAACGACTAACCAGCACACTCTTTTCATATATTCTTCTATTTAGTTCTATTGTATATTTAATTCCACTATCGACATTGATGTATTAGGATCGCTCTCCAACAATGCCTTATGTAAGTTCTCTGCCTCGCTACGCTCCGAGAATGTACCTACGGCAAAGCCCGCACCACGACGCCATACGCGCTTATCAGGGGCAACCATTTCGATAATGTTGCGTAGCGACTCGCTGAGCGTATTACTCTCCAACAACACGATATATCGCTGTCCCGATGATTGAGTAGTTGCCACTTCCTCGTTCTCTGGCTCTGGCTCGCTTAAGTTTCGCATCTTACCATCTCTCCAACAACATATCTGTGGTTCCTTAAAGCCCTTATCCATAAGCATTTCAACAGCCTCCATAGCCTCCTCCTCAGTAGCAAAACCTGCGACATAATAACTATGACCCTCGTCGCCCTTTGTGAGGTATAGTGGTTGCGCTCCCTTAAATATGGCATTCGACTGCTTATTGCGGAACACACCGAGTAGTATTCGATATATCGTACCACGCTGATATACCACAACCTCGGGGATAGGGTTAGCATCATTATAGAAGTCCTTTGCACCAAAGGTCAATGGTTCGTACTCCACAAACGACTTACGATCAAGAACCACCTGCTCAAGACGGTAATCTGGCATTGTAATACTATCATACACCCTCTGCAACGAGTCAGCAGAGAGTCTTAAACCCATCTCATTGGCAAAATCTCGCTCAAAAGAGACAAGCGTAGGACGACCCAACGCATAGTGCGCCAAAGCATCCAACTGATACCTTCCATCCTCATTGGCACACACCTGTTGCATATTTACAAAGTCGGCAGATGAGTTATCCAGCAAATCAAATAGACCGTAGCACTCAAGGATATAGCCATAGGCGTAGTACTTGGTATTTAGGATATGGTTCCAATATCTCTCTATCACACCACCCAACGAGTCCGCCATATCGCGCAACTCAAGGTAGTCATCATATATTACCTCTCCCTCGCTCTCTTCTGTAGCGAGATCATAGGCTCTGACACATCGTCCAAGACGCTTATATGTCGCAACATACTCCTCCACAAGACGTGGCATAGCCATATCCTCCTCGTGCGCGAGTTTCAAGTCTGCATAACCAGCCGTACTTAACGAGCGTTCTATAATAGCGTTATCTATAAGTTGTATGCTCTCTGCCCTGTCATCCTTAGCATTATCACGCCCAACACTCTCATCTTTGACACCACGATATATCTCATTCAGGATATATCTCTGCTCTATCTGTGAGATTCTACCTGCCACACCCTTTCGACGAGCGCGTATATCAAACAACTCTCGCTCGATGTTTAGTATGTTAGTGGCACATTTTTCCACCTCGGCACAACTCTTACCCTCGCTCTTGGCATCGATATAATCGGTTCTTGCCTCTGCAAGACTCTCAACCGCCGACTCTTCGCTCTGGGATAAGGAGTCATACTCGCTACAAAGACTTAAATAGCGTGGATCCTCCTCTACACTACTATACAACGTGGTATCCACCTGCGCATAGGCAAAGGTAGAGACAAAGAGTAGAAGCAGTGTATAGATATATTTTGTCATACTATCTCCAAGAACGAATAAACAACAACTGAATAAAACCAAATATCTCCAATCGACCGATAAGCATCAGCAACGTAGAGCATAGTTTAAGCACCACTGGCAACTGCGAGAAGTTCGACATCGAACCAATCTCGCCAAAGCCCGGACCTACATTACTCAAGCACGATATCGAGGCAGTGAAACCAGTAAGTATATCGCAACCAAACATCGTATATACAACCGTACCTATAAGCGTAAGCATTATATAGGATACGATAAAGGTCATAACGAGATTTTGGGTACTCTCCTCCTGCACCATACCGCCCATCTTCGTGCGTATAACAGCATTTGGATGGAGTTGTATCTTCATACGGTTACGGATAACCTTCGAGGCGATAAGCAAGCGGTCAACCTTCATACCTCCCGATGTAGAGCCAGCGCAACCACATATTACCGAGCAGAATATCAACAACACCATAGCGAGTGGTGTCCATAGGTTGGTATCGGTAGTGGCAAAGCCCGACGTTGTAGAGATACTCACCACTTGGAAGGAGGCGTGACGCATAGCCTCGCCAAAGTTGGAATATACATCTGCGGCTACAAGGCTTATGGCAATTATAACCGATATCACAAGCATCATAATGATGAATGTGCGCACCACCTCCGAGCGGAAGATATTGTTACGCTTTCCCGTAAGTGTTGCATATAGCACACCGAAGTGTATTGCCGAGAGTGTCATCGCCACCATCATAATACCTTCGATAAGACCACTATCCCAGAAGGCTACGGAGTTGTTCTTGGTGCTAAAGCCACACGTTCCACACGATGTCATAGCGTGGTTTACAGCGTCAAACCAAGTCATACCGCTATATTTGAGAGCGATAGTCGTAATGATTGTAAGACCAACGTATATGGTAACAAGCAAGCGGAAGATAACCTTCGAGCGGTAGTGGAAGTTATCCCTTGCAATGGTACTCATCTCCACGTTTGACAACATATGTCGGCTCTTACCCATCGAAGGCAAAATCACAAGGGCAAACATTACAACGCCAATACCACCTATCCACGCCGAAGAGGAACGCCAGAAGAGCAGACCGCGAGGCAGGAACTCGATATCGTTAAGGATAGACGCTCCAGTGGTGGTAAAACCTGAAACACTCTCAAACCAAGCATTTATCATCGTGAACTCTCCACCCCAGATAAGGTATGGGAACATACCCACGATGCAGGCAACAAGCCACGAGCCTACCACAATGGCATAACCCTCCTTGGTCTTAATCTCGTCGACCTTCTCCACAAAAAACATCGGGAAGATACCGAGCAACGAGGTCATAAACGACGATAGCAACAGCGGAGAGAAGGCAGAGTCATAGTTATTGAGCATCGACACACCTGCCGACACCAACATAAAGAGTGCTACAAACTGTAACACCATACCGATATAACGTATGACAACGTGGACTCTCATCTTGTGCTACGCTCTATTTAAGTTTTGCGATAAGAATCATTATACGATCGTGCAACGACTTTATCTCATCTCTACAAGCAATATCCTTATCAAATGGCGAGCGGTAGCGCAGATACTCTCCAAGGCTGTGATTGATGCGCATTACTGGCTTGATAAGGTAGTGGTAGATGAAGTAGTAGAACATCAGCGTCACCACAATCATCACCACAAGCGACAGGAATACTGGTGTCACCGCACGACGTGCCGTAAGGCTAAGACTATTCACATCAGGACCGAGAGTACTCTCCGAACCTGTCATAAACTTTGTTATCTGCTTCGACAGATTGACATACTCTGGCTTGTAGCACTCCACATACCACGAGTGTGGTGTTATATGAGCAAGCGAATCGCTAAAGATGGCACGATGAACATCACCATTGATATAACGATTTGTAAGGTCGTTGATACGCGCAGTGTACAACATCAACGAGTCGGTAATCTCGGGGCTACCAATCTCCACCATTCGCTCGTGAGCGCGCAGTGCCGTATTCGATAGATGCTCGATTGAGGCTACGCAACCCTTATAGTATGGAGCGATATCGACAATATTACCACCGATAACCGCCATCTCAATCATAGCATCGTTCTGCTCGTTAAGTGCCGTTACCATCTCACGCGCAAGGTCGGTACTCATCTTACTCTGAAGCAGAATCTCCTCGGTATCGTGGCTCACACGCTCCAACTCAAAGAGCGACAATGCGCCAGAAAAGACAAGCAACAAAATGATACTTGCAAAGGCCAACTGCACACGACCCTTTATTGATTTGAGTGTAAATATATCAACAACACGTTTTAGCATAATCTATTCAAATTATTCCGACAAATATAATATATTTGTTGGAACTATCCAACTATTTCCGAACGAATGTTTCCCTCGTCGTCCAATGCCACCAATCGCACCTTACAAATTTGGTTAATATACTCGGTGTTATATGGCACAGATACTCGCAGGTAATTGTCTGTATATCCATACATCTTGCCACTTCTATCGGTACTCTCAAAAAGCACCTCACGCACCTCTCCTAAAAATCTCTCACTGAATGCCTTATGCAGTCTTTCACTCAACTCTTCAAGGCGTGCAACACGTTCAGTTGAGATACGCGACTGCACCTTATTGGGCATTGTTACAGCAGGTGTACCGGCACGCTCCGAGAATGGGAATATATGCAAAAATGAGGCACCGACCTCCTCCAATAGATTGTATGTCTCAAGGAAATCCTCCTCGCCCTCGCCAGGGAAACCCACGATGACATCCACACCAAGGAAGGCATCAGGCATAAGTTCTCTGATTTTGGCAATGCGCTCACGATATTTATCTGCGGTATATCTACGACGCATAAGACCAAGAATGCGCGTAGAGCCACTCTGCAATGGGATATGGAAGTGAGGCACGAACTTTGGCGACGAGGCACAAAACTCTATAATCTCATCGGTTATAAGGTTTGGCTCGATGCTTGATATACGATATCTGTCGATGCCCTCTACCCTATCCAACGCCTTGAGCAGATCGATAAACTTCTCGCCCGTAGTTCTACCGAAGTCGCCGGTGTTGATACCCGTAATCACAATCTCGCGCTGCCCCAACGATGCAATCTCCTCTGCCTCGGCAACAATATCGGCAATAGGTATATTACGACTCGATCCGCGAGCATAGTGTATCGTGCAGTATGCGCACTTGTAGTCGCAACCATCCTGCACCTTTAGGAATGAGCGCGTTCTATCGGCAGATGAGTATGCAGGGAAGAAGCGTTTTATATCCTCTGCCGAGCAACTATATACCTCCGCCTCGCCACGCTGTTTAAGTTCCTCAACACGACGAAAAAGGTCGCCCTTATCGTTGTTGCTAAGAACTAAATCGACACCCTCGATAGTGGCAATATCATTGGGTTTTAACTGCGCATAACATCCTGTTACTGCGATAATTGCATTAGGATTGCGACGATGTATCTTACGAATGATATTTCTACACTTTTTATCGGCGTGTTCCGTTACCGAGCAACTATTTATAACTGCCACGTCCGTAGGCTCTGAAGGCTCTACTCTAACATAACCACTACGCTCAAACTCACGCGCCAAAGTCGATGACTCGGAATAGTTGAGCTTACAGCCCAAAGTATGAAAACTTACCCTTTTTTGTTCCATTTTCACTTTTTGTTACTAAACTTACGGGGCGAAGTTACAAAAAGTTATACGAAACTACGAAAAAGTTTTCATTGTATTACAAAAAAAAGTAAATTTGCGGTCTTATAGTGACGATATGAGTATTATTGCGAACATATTTGAGTATGACTTCCTCACAAACGCATTTATTGCCTCGATACTTTCGGGTATAACGTGCGGTATTGTAGGCAGTTATATCGTCACACGTCGTATCGTATTCCTCAGTAGCGGTATCACTCACGCCTCGTTCGGAGGTTTGGGTATCGCACTATATGCTGGCATCAACCCGCTCCTCGGAGCATTGACCTTTGCCTCGGTTTCGTCCATAGGTACGGAGTTCGCCTCACGACTTGGGCGCATACGCGAGGACTCGGTGGTGGGTATCATCTGGAGTTTGGGTATGGCAATAGGCGCACTCTTTATGTCGTTACGCCCAGGTTATGCCACCGACCTTACCAGTTACCTCTTTGGAAATATCCTACTTGTAACGCCTCGCGATATAGTGTGGTTGAGCATACTTACCGTCGTGCTGATTATCGGAGCGATAGTATGGCTACGCCGACTGATGTACATCACATTCGATGAGGAGTACGCCAAGAGTCAGGGCGTTAACACCACTCGTGTGGCATATATTATGGCGGTTGTCATCGCCATTGCCATAGTGCTATCTATCAAGGTTATGGGTATTATACTGCTACTATCGCTTATAACCATACCAACGGTCATTGCAAACGATATTACCAAAGACTTCCGCTTGATAACCCCTCTATCCGCGATTATTGCTGTAGTGGGCAATATCAGTGGTTTCATACTCAGTTATGAGTATGATATACCTACGGGAAGTTGCATAATATTTATCCTTGTTATACTACTTATTGGAGTAAAACTATTAACTTTGTGGCATCGTAGAGCGACTACTTTATGAAAAAGATACACAAACTTGTTCTTAAGGCCTATGTAGGTCCATTGCTTGCCATCTTCTTCATCGTGCAGTTTGTGCTGATGATGAACTTCGTGTGGCGTTATATCGATGAACTTACGGGTAAAGGTCTTGCAGTAAGCACCATTACAGAGTTATTTATTTGTGGCTCGATAAATATGATTCCGCTCGGTCTGCCCCTTGCGATGTTGCTATCGGCAATTATGACCCTCGGAAATATCGGAGAGAGTTTCGAGTTGCTTGCGATGAAGTCGGCAGGTTTGTCGCTTATGCGCATCCTACGCCCTATGCTCGTGGTGGTGGGTATGGTATCTGTGGGTAGTTTCTTTATCTCGAACAATCTGGTGCCATATACCAACGAACGTATGTACGACATCCTCTACGATGTGCGTGAACAGCGTCAGGAGTTGAAGTTCCAGGATGGTATGTTCTTCAACGGTTTGCCCGATATGAGCATCCGCGTGGAGCATCAGGATCCCAACACACAACTTCTTCGCGATGTACTTATCTATGATACACGCGCCGAGAATGGTGATATGACAACTACGTTGGCAGATTCGGGATATATCTATATGTCGGATGACAAGGCGTACCTCTACGTCACGCTCTTCAATGGTCAGACCTACGAGCATACACGTAACTCGCAGTGGTACGACCGCAACACTATGCGAGAGCATCAGTTTGAGCGTCAGGATGGTACGTTCCCTATGAACGAGGTAGGTGCTGGCAGTGGTCGCAACACCGCCTACACCGAGTCGCAGACACGAAATATGATTGAACTCGAGGAACTTATGGACTCGTTGCAGGTTACCATCGACAAGAGTTCGCTCTCGGCATATGTACCTATGCTCAAGGAGAATATCTTCCAGCGCGACACAACAATCATCCCTAACGACTCGATACGCTACAACCGCTCTGGTTATAAGGCGTTTAATTTCTACGACTCGTTGAAGAATATCCCTATGCGCGATCACGCCAAGGTCTACTCGTTGGCTCTCAACGCATCGCGCTCGGCACAGGGTGCGCATAGTTTCGATGAGTACTCCTCAAAGACGGCACTCACACAGTTATACCGCGCCGAGGTGGAGTGGCATCGTAAACTGACACTCCCAGTGCTTATCATCATCTTCTTTGTTATCGGAGCCTCGCTCGGTGCTATTATCAAGAAGGGAGGTTTGGGTACGCCTATCGTTATCTCGGTTATCTTCTTTGTGATATACTACGTCATCAGCATCCCTGGCGAGAAGATGGCCAAGGAGGGTACTATGGAGTCTGTCGTAGGTATGTGGTTTCCGCTGGTACTGCTTACACCTATTGCAATATATCTGCTACGCAAGGCTACAAACGACACATCGCTACTCGATATGGACTGGTACGATGTGAAACTACGAAAACTACGTCGCTCGATATCGAAGCGTCTGCCTTGGTGGCTTAAACGAAAGAAAAACAGATAAATAATGAGCAAGAGTCTACGAATAGTATTTATGGGAACGCCCGAGTTCGCTGCAACATCGTTGCGCAAACTTATGGCGGAGGGATATAACGTTGTTGCTGTGGTAACCACTCCTGACAAGCCTGCGGGTCGCGGTCAGAAACTACACCAGAGCGATGTCAAGGTTGTAGCCGAGGAGTTAGGACTCCCTATCCTACAACCCGAGAGACTCCGCGACGAGGAGTTCCTTGCAACGCTACGCAGTTACGAGCCAGACTTGGGTGTTGTCATCGCCTTCCGTATGCTACCAGAGGTGGTGTGGGCAATGCCACGACTTGGTACTTTCAACCTCCACGCCTCGCTACTCCCAGAGTACCGCGGTGCTGCGCCTATAAACTGGGCTATTATGAATGGCGAGACACGCACTGGCGTTACCACCTTCTTGCTCAACCACGAGATAGATAAGGGTGCTATTATCGAGCAGAGAGCGGTAGATATCCTTCCAGAGGATAATATCGGCACGCTATACGACAAACTTATGCTTATAGGCTCGGAACTGGTGACTAATACCGTAGATAAACTCGCTACGGGCAACTATACCACAGTGGAGCAGATGCATATCGATGAGACTACATTGAAGCCTGCACCGAAGATTTTCAAGGATGACTGCCGTATCGACTGGAACAACAGCGTGGAGAGAGTACACAATATCATCCGCGGACTCTCGCCCTACCCTGCTGCGTGGACACCGCTCTATCGCGAGGATGCGGAGTACGGCTCGATGAAGATCTTTGCATCACATATCGAGAAGTGCGCTATGAATGTCGCTACGGGTACTATCCGTACAGATGGCAAGAGTTATATCGCCATTGCTTGTGCCGATGGTTGGCTCTATGTCGACGACGTACAGCTTGCAGGCAAGAAACGCCTTGCCACAAAGGACCTACTCCTCGGTTGGCGAGATGTGGCAACACTAAGATGCGCGCTATAAAACATAGTAATTGAAACGCCCCAAAGTTTAAACATTTTGGGGCGTTTCATTGTTTTTATTCTAGGGAGGTTCTATAAATTAGGTCGAGATGATTTTGTAGGCTATTTCGAGCAGATTCATTATCTCTTATGAGGGCGCAATGCGAGCATTGTAACCGAGTAAAGATAAGGAAGATGTCGAAATAGGCACAAAAGCAACCGA
>JAGCKG010000094.1 GCA_017647625.1 Alistipes sp.
AATGAGCATTTCAAAAATTTTGTTAAATGGTATCTGTACCTCCAAAGCAATCAGGGGAAAATCGCCAAAAAGAATGAGCGAGAGAAATAAATCTCTCGCCCATTTTAAGATTCAAAAAGCGCCACTTTTTGCATCATTACCCTAATTTATAGAACATCCCTTAAAATAGATTGGGGCTATCCTTTAAGGACAGCCCCAACTATTTGTTAAGAGTATTTAGGTCACTATTTCTTTGACACCTTAACCTTGATGCTCTTTGACAACTCCTCACCTACAGTAGCATAGCAATTAAACGAGCCAGCCTCTGTGGTTGTATATGTGTTGCTCTCCAAAGCAGTCTCATTCCAGTAGATTGTAGCACCGCTTGTTACATCCTCGCCTGCGCCATTTGTAACTGTGAATGTCACAACATCGCCAACCTTAACACTGGTAGACTCTGCCTTAAGTGTCAATGTCTTCTCTACGTGAACATAACCCACAGGCATCTGTACAAGGTCAATCGTATAGTTCAAGAAATCATCCTCAACAGGAGACAACTTGATGCTTGCATAACGATTCTCATCTGTAGAATTTGGCTTTACCTTAATCTTAAGAGTACCATTTGCGATATCGTCGATATCACTAATCTCAATCCAACTCTGTGCATCCTCCGAAATCTCAAACTTGAACTCGTGTACCAAATCGAGATCCAAATACTGCTTTACATCCTTAAGATTGATATTGAGGTTAGCACCCTCTGGACTGATAATGTAGTTACCATCCTCGTCAACCTCAAAGATACCCTCTCCAGAGACTGGATCTGGCAGGTATGGACGGAGAAGATCCGATAGATCAAAACCTCCCTCGCAACCAACTGCGAACATTGCTACAGAAAATAGTAGCGCGAAAAATTTCTTCATTTTTATAATTGTTTGTGTTTGTATTTGCATATAGCAACACAAAGGTAAGTGTTTTTTCTTTGATTACAAAATATTTACACTATTTTGAGTTATCACTCTTTCTATGCGCACACTCCTTGCCACACTCCGAGCAAGAGCAACTATCGCCACATATAAAGAAACGCCATATGCGACGCACCACAAGCACACCTACCACAATGGCAACTACCGCCACCACAGCCTCCTGCCAATTCCCTATCATAGCAACAGCATTATATGGTAGGCTATCCACGCCATAAGCCACGCCACAACAGTGTTATATACTGCCGAGCCTACAGCCCACTTCCAGTTAAGTTCCGAGCCTATAGCCATAATCGTTGCAAAGCAAGGCATATAGAGCAACGAGAATATTAAGAATGCTACCGCAGTTGCCGTAGAGATACCACTTGCCATACGACGGCTCACATCCTCCGATAACACATCATCACTCTCTGGCTCAATATCGTTAGGCTGGGCATAAAGCACATTCATCGTACTTACTACAATCTCCTTTGCAGGTATTCCCGAGAGTAGAGCCACCGTAGTCTGCCAGTTCATATCCATAGGTGCAAACACTGGCTGACAGAACTCACCAATACGACCCATATACGATTGCTCGTATCGTGGAGACTCCTGCTCTGCGTCCGCTTTTGGACGTGGGTAGTAACTAAGCAACCACACCACTATCGAGGCAAGCAAAATCAAGCCACCCATCTTCTTCAGGTATTGCGTACACTTAGACCACATATGTCGCAACGTAGCCTTTGCCGTAGGGATGCGATATGGCGACAACTCCATTACGAATGGTGCCTCCTGCTTGCTGAACATAAACCTACGCATTAGTCTTGCCGACACCACCGCCATAACGATACCAAAGAGGTAGAGCAAGAAGAGAACACTACCCGCATTTTCGGGGAAGAACAACCCTACTATCATTATATATATAGGTAGGCGCGCGCTACACGACATAAAAGGCACTACCATAGTGGTTATAATACGCGATGTGGTACACTCAATCGTACGACACGCCATAACTGCTGGCACATTACAACCGAAGCCCATAACCATCGGTATGAATGACTTACCGTGGACACCCATACGGTGCATCACCTTATCCATAATGAATGCTGCGCGAGCAAGATATCCCGAGTCCTCAAGAATAGAGATAAAGAGGAACAATATCATAATGTTGGGCAGAAAGACCAACACACTACCCACACCGCTGATAACGCCATCGGTTATCATATCGCGTAGTGGACCCTCGCTCATAACACCACGCACAGCATTATATAGCCAGTTAACACCAGCATCTATCCAATCTTGAGGGTATGCACCAAGGGTAAATGCGCAGTAGAACATAAACCACATCAATGCAAAGAATATCGGGAAGCCCCATATGCGGTGTGTCACAATCTCGTCAATCTTATCGCCTATGGTGTTGCGCTTACGCTCCGAAGCCTCGTAGGTCTCCTTCAACGCACCCGAAATAAAGCCATACTTCTGCCCTGCGAGTGCAGTCTCGATATCCTCACCAAGAGCCTGCTCGATATCGGCACGCGCCACATCTGCCATCTTCACCCACCTATCGTAGTGCGGTGCAGACTCCAAAAGCGACTTAATCTCCTTGTCGCCCTCGATAAGTTTCAGCGCATAGTAGCGTGGAGGGAAGTGCGCGATGAGTTCCTCACGATGTAGGCGCATATCGGCATTTAGTTGTGCGAGATTCTCCTCGATTACCGTACCATAGCCGATGTGGATATGGCGCACACTCTGATTACGATTTTCGTAGACCTCGATAATAGAATCCAAGAGGTTGTCGATACCCACACCCGTAGGCGACACCACTGGCACAATTGGAATACCGACCATCTGACCTAACGCTTCGTGGTCAAACTTTGCTCCACTACGCTCCAACTCGTCGTACATATTGAGGGCAATGACCATCTTCGGATTTATATCGATAAGTTCGGTAGTAAGGTATAGGTTGCGCTCCAAGTTCGAGGCTACAACGGTATTTACGATGATATCAGGTGGGTTGTTGATAAGGTGGCGACGCACATACACCTCCTCTGGCGAGTATGCCGAGAGGGCATATGTACCAGGTAGGTCGGTAACCTCAAGGGTGTAACCTTTGTAGTGCAGTGTTCCGCGCTTGGCATCCACCGTAACACCACTATAGTTACCAACGTGTTCGCTACGACCACAGAGTGTATTGAAGAGCGATGTCTTACCAGAATTAGGGTTACCCACCAAACCAATGGTGATATGGTTGTGGGTGCTATGCACCGCCTGCGAAACAATATCTTCGCTATCTATGAGGGTTGAGTCTTCAACAGCTACAATCTTACCAGCCTCCTCGCGTGTCATCACCACAATCATCTCCGCCTCCTTACGTCTTAACGAGATATCGTAGCCCATAATATGATACTCGATAGGATCCTTGAGTGGTGCATCGAGAATTACTGTCACCTCCTGACCACGCACAAAGCCCATCTCCATAATACGACGACGGAAACCGCCATAGCCAAGAACCTTGACTACAGTAGCCGTCTCACCTGTTTTTAAATCACTTAACCTCATACTTATAAATATTCGCGACAAAGGTAGCAAATTCAAGTTATAAGGTCAATCCCTAAAAATGGTTATTTTTTGCACATATAACTACGATATTAATTATCAACAAGTTCAAAATATCGGAAAATCACACCATTAGACAAAAAAAAGCGTAAAAACTATTGCAAATGAAATAATAATTCTTAACTTTGCATAAAGAACAAACACTTAATTTTTAATAATATGAAGACTTTAGTTGAAAACATTGCAGCTCAGTATGAGGCTTTTGCAAAGGATGCAGCTTTGCAGGTAGAGAAGAACAATAAGGCAGCGGGTACTCGCGCTCGTAAGGCAGCTTTGGAGCTTACAAAGCTTTTGAAGGAGTTCCGCAAGGTTTCTGTTGAGGAGGCTAAGAAGTAATATTCTTCTACGCATAGATAAAAAATGAGGTTGTCCTATCTTTGGGCAACCTCATTTGTTGTTTTCGGGGTTCTGTTTCGATATGACCCGACAACCAAACCGACACCTATAAATATCACAACTGCAAAGAGTAGCGTATCGGGGTGCAACTTATCGAGTTTCATCGCCACAGACAAGCCTACAGCCACAACAGGCTGTATATAGGCATAGATACTCGATGCTGTAGGAGCAATGCTACGAAGCGAGTAGTTAAGCAGTAGATTAGGCAGATATGTAGGCACAATAAGTACAAAGAGCGATGCCAAAAGAATCTTCATGTCCATACCCGAGAAGTCCATAGTAAGCATATCGTCTATACCTATCGGCAACATCACAAGTGCCGAGGTGCAATATATCCAGCGTAGCACCGTCGTTACGCGATACTTACCCACGAGCCTTTTACACAGCACCATATAGGATGCCGACACGCAAGATGATATAAATATCAGCATATTGCCCCATACGCTCGATTGTGTATGTACATCGTTACCACTCGATAGTATTATCGCCAACGTACCTGCCATACCGAGCATAAGACCCAAGACCTTCATCTTTGTAAAGCGGTCTATACCCACAACAACCGAGAGAATAAGTACCAACAGCGGTGTTGTTGTACCTATAATAGAGCCATCAATAGCCGATGTATGGGCAAGACCAAACATCATACATAGTTTACGCGCCACACCCATAAGCATCGCAGCACCCAAGATTTTAAGTCTATCGCTCGGTGCTACCCTATCGCGAGGCTCCCATAGCATAGGTATAAGCGAGAACAGCGCAGCGATTATAAGCGAGGCTGTCACCATCGCCATAGGCGAGATGTAACGACCCAACACAAGATTGTAAAATGGGTAGTCGCACGCCCAAACAATATTGCAGAATATAAGTGCTATATACGCAGTACGAGGCTTCAACATAGTCGTAGAGATTATAAACTACCCTACCTAAGCAAAGTCTGTGCCTATCTTGTCAAGCATCGAAAAGCAAATAGTGGATATTTATTCTCAATGCTTACGACAATTATAAAAAATTTTATTATCTTTGCACTGTAATTGCTATATGGGCATAAACCAGACATTGTTTAATAACTAAATAGAGTTTGTAATATGATTAATTACAAGGATTTGGGTCTCGTAAACACACGCGAGATGTTCAAGAAGGCTGTAGATGGTGGCTACGCTATCCCAGCGTTCAACTTCAACAATATGGAGCAGTTGCAGGCTATCGTTATGGCTGCAGCAGAGACAAAGTCTCCAGTTATCCTTCAGGTGTCAAAGGGCGCACGTCAGTACGCTAACCAGACACTTCTTCGCTATATGGCAGAGGGTGCTGTTGAGTATGCTAAGGAGTTGGGTTGGGAGAAGCCACAGATCGTGCTTCACCTCGACCACGGCGATAGCTTCGAGACTTGCAAGAGCTGTATCGATATGGGCTTCTCATCAGTTATGATCGACGGTTCTCACCTTCCATACGACGAGAACGTTGCTCTTACAAAGAAGGTTGTTGAGTATGCTCACCAGTTCGATGTAACTGTAGAGGGCGAGCTTGGCGTATTGGCTGGCGTTGAGGATGAGGTATCTGCAGAGGAGAGCCACTACACAAAGCCAGAGGAGGTTGTTGACTTCGTAACAAAGACTGGTTGCGACTCACTCGCTATCTCTATTGGTACTTCACACGGTGCTTTCAAGTTCACTCCAGAGCAGTGTACTCTTGACCCAGAGACTGGTCGTCTTCTTCCTCCACCATTGGCATTCGACGTATTGGCGGCTATCGAGGAGCAGCTTCCAGGCTTCCCTATCGTACTCCACGGTTCATCATCAGTACCACAGGACGAGGTAGACACTATCAACAAGTATGGTGGTGCATTGAAGGCTGCAGTAGGTATTCCAGAGGAACAGCTTCGCAAGGCTTCAGAGAGCGCAGTTTGCAAGATCAACATCGACTCTGACTCACGTCTTGCTATGACAGCCGCTGTTCGTGAGGTATTCGCTAACAAGCCAGCAGAGTTCGACCCTCGTAAGTACCTTGGTCCTGCTCGTGACAATATGAAGAAGCTCTACATCCACAAGATTAAGGAGGTTCTTGGTTCAGACAACAAGGCTTAATATTTAAGCGTAACACAACAAAACCTGCTTAGCCACTTGGTTAAGCAGGTTTTGTTTTATGGTATTGATACAAAAGTAGCGCGTTATTTGTATTATTACCTATTTTATCCCCCTAACAACAAGAAGAGAGGCTATCCAACGATTGGACAGCCTCTCCGAATTTAATGATATTACGACTTAGTCGCTACATACTACTTTGAACCAATCTCAACTGGTGTGATTGTCTCAGTAACTAACTGACCATTCTTCTCAACCAACTGAGCAAGAGTTGTGCCTGAGATAGTGTTGTTGCTGATATTAGCAATGCTATAAGCCTCTGAATCCTCTGAGTCAGCACGAAGATCACCGATCAAGATACCAATATTAGGGTTCTTAGGATCGTTCTCTGGGTACTTAAATGTAAGCTGGTCAACAACAACGCTACAGTTCTTAACAACGTTACCAGACATTGCATCGATATTGTTAGCGCAACCTACCAAGGCAGCAACATCGCGGTAAGCCTTAACAGTAACGTTCTCAACTGTATTGTTAAGGATCTTGTCGTTACCAATACCGTTAGCTGCAAGATAACCTACCAAAGCACCTGCCTTATCACCATTGTCGTAACGATTGTTCTCGTAGTTAGGAACAAGAAGAATCTCACCATCTGTAACCTTACAGTTCATTACAGAACCATACATAACTGCTGCAACAGCACCAGCATAGTGGCTACCGTAAATCTTAGGAGCTACGATGTTAACATTTGAGATAGAACCGATTGCAAAACCGAAGAAACCAGAAGGAGTAGTTGAAGCGTCAACAATCTTCAAGCCCTTGATGCTTTTACCATTACCATTGTATGTACCCTCAAAAGCATTGTTGAAGCTATCACCGATTGCTGTCCACATACCCTCAAGCTGCATATCTGTTACCTGGAATACGTCGTTGTACTGCTTGTACTCCTCAGCAAACTTCCAAAGAGCAGCAGCATTCTCCTTATCGTTACACTTAGCGTAACCCAAACGAAGCTGGTTGTTAGGAGTAACAACATAGCGACGGTAAAGGTCAGCGTAAAGAATGTTGTAAATCTCAACACCCTCAACATCTGCTGGAGTCTGAACACCTGTCTTACGACCAACAACCTCACCCTCATTCTTGAATGGGTAGTGACCTGACTCGTAGCCAACGTGAGTCTGGTTAACCCAAACAACTACGTTAGAGAACTTGTTAGAGTTGTCGTATGACTTAAGATTTGCGTGACCTGCAAGACCACCAAGATCGCGGTAACCCTCAATATCTGCATCAACTACAGAGCAGTTTGTAATAGTACCTGCATCCTGCATCTGTGCTACGATACCACCAAGCTTATCACCATCCTCGTCATTCTGGTGTACAGAGATGACAAGATTCTTAACGTGGCAGTTGTCAATATTACCCCAAAGCTGTGAAGCAATAGGTGCAACACGACCCTTACCGCGAAGAGCTACGTTCTCCATCTTAACATTCTTAATATCACCTACGAATGAACCAAAGAGAGCGATATCCTTCTTGTTATCATCGTAAACAAAGTTGTAGATAGTCTTGTTGTTACCATCGAAGTTGAATAGACGATACTTTGTGTTACTAACCCAGTTGCTAATAGCCTTGAACTCTACATCATCATCAGCAAAATACAACTTAGCACCGAAATCAATATCCTCTACGAACTTAACATTCTCGTAGGTATAGTAGTTAGTATCAGTAACGTGATTAGAGAACCAAGCCAAACCATTTGCAGTTGAGATCTCAAGAGTATGATCCTTTGTATCGAAAGAGTTTACATCAACCTCAGCACCGATAGCGTAACGAATACGAAGGTCTGCATTAACAACGCTGTTAGAAGCAAGATTTGACTCATTCCAAGCGGCCATAAGGTCACGACCAAGTACACGACCGATATTAGCAGTCTTGTAGTAACCTGGAGCAAGGGACTCACGCTGAACAGCAAGAACATTTACATTCTCAACGATGTTGTTCTTGAGGTTGTCGCCATAGTACATAGCACCAACGATACCTCCAAGATCACGGAATGCAGTTACGTCAGAGTTCTTTACAGAACAGTTCTCAATAACACCTGATGGAGTATTAGCAGCATCTGGCTCAGAGTAACCAACGATACCACCAACCTTATCACCGTTATCATACTCATTAACACCTACAAGGTTAGGAGTTGCAACAACAGATGTACCATCAACGTGGCAGTTCTTGATAGAACCTGCGATACGAGCAGCAATAGCACCAACATAGTGGTTACCATTGAAATCAGAGTTTAGAACAGTAAGATCGCTGATATCTCCCTTAACATAACCGAATACACCAACATCCTCCTTACCTGATACTGTCAAATTCTTAATAACAGCGTTGTTACCCTCAATAGAAACAACTGTATTAAGCTCGTTAGCAATAGCCTTATATGGAGCATTATCATACTGCTTATCGCAGTAACCAGCCATATCAAGTTCTACGTTATCCGCAAAGATTACACGCTTAGTCTTCTTCTGACCAAATACATAATCCTGATTCTGTGACAACCAGTAAAGGTCGCCCTCCTCCTCAATAATGAAAGCATCACCAACAACATCTACGCCAGTAACCTTGAAGTATACGTTGAATGAGTCATTAAGGAATACGTTGTTCTCAGTAGAGAATACAACCTCAGCCTCAGCATTGATATAGTCATACATCTGGTACTCATTGTCGTAATGCATATCGATTGTAGCATCACCTGTAGCCTTAACGAACTTAGCGTGATCTGGTGACATCTCGTAGCTGTTTGTTACAGAGAGTGCATCCTCTGCCATACCGAACTTCTTCTCTACCTCGTCGAGAGTATAGAAATCCTTACCATTTGTAAGCTTGTAAACATAACCCTCAAGAATATCGATTGCAGGCTCAGAAGCCTTTGTCCACTTCTGCTCATATACCAATGCACCGCGCTCAGCATTCCAATTAGAGTGCTGATCAAGAGTCTTATTATCCTCCTCAGTTACAAGAGTGTATTCATACTCAGCCTCATCGTTCTGGTGGATGTAAACATAATCACTTGATGCAACAGTCTCACCCTCAACCTCTACGTTCAAAGTGAATGCGTAAGTGTTGTAATCCTTTGGCATATCGTGAACGAAAGCAGTTACCTTAACGCGACCAGCAGCAGCATCGATAACCTCAACTGCCAAACGCTCACCACGCAAAATCTCAGCACGAGTCTTAAGTGGCTCAACAGCAACACAACCATTCTTAGCAATTACTGATGCAGCAGATGCAGGAGTAACCTCAAATACTGCAGTCAAAGTTGTAGCAGTCAAAGTAGAGCCCTTAGGACCTACAAGACGAACAGCTGTAGCAAGACCGTCAGTGTACTCAGGTACGAAAGTTACGTTCTGAACCATTGCAGCCAACTTGTTGTTGATAGCATCGATATCCTCCTCGATTGATGTAAGTCGCTTGTTAGTCTCATCCTTAAATGAATCGAAATCAGCCAAAAGCTCGTGGTACTGCTGATTCAAGTCGCTGAGCTTATCCTGAAGTGCAGTGATATCGATTGTGATAGTCTCAAGAAGCTTATCAGTTGCAGCATTTACTGCAGCCTCAATCTCCTTTGTCACAGCCTGCTTGTACTCCTCCAAATGGTTCTTTACAGCATCAACTTTGTTAGTCAACTCCTCGTAGTTCTTGTCAACTGTAGCCTCAAGGTAAGCAAGGTCACCATCAACTAAGTTGAGAGCCTTACGCAATGCCTCAATCTCCAACATCTCAGCATCCAACTTAGCATTCAACTCAGTCTCAACACGAACAACCTCGCTCCAGCACTTGTTGAACTGAGCAGTGATGGTCTCGTTTACTGCAAGAATACGCTCATCAACGCTACCCTCAAGTGTAGAGATAAGGTCGAATACTGTCTGATCAGCGATAGACAAAATCTGAAGAATACCAAGGATGCTCTGAATATCGTTTGTATTCTTGTTAATCTGAGTCTCCATTGTTGGGATAACAGACTCCTCGATGTTCTTCAAGGTAGCCTCAGCAGCAGCGATGCGATCCTCAAGTTCGATAATCTTTGCGTTTACCACAACCTGATACTCTGCAAGAGCCTCATTTACCTTAGTGATATCCTCTGCATTCTTAGCGATGTTGCCCTCAATAGCAGACAACTGGCTCTTGAAAGCATTGTCCTGAGTCTGCAAAGCAACCACAGCCTCGTTGAAATCAGCAATAGCATCAGCAATCTGCTTCGCATAGTTTGCATCCTCCAAAGTCTTGATACGATCTGAAAGCTTCTTGTTAGCCTCAGTAAGTGTTGCCAAGTCTGCCTCGTGTGCAGCTGTCAACGACTCAGTGTCGCTAATCAACTCCTCCAACTGAGTCTTGACTGCCTCAAGATCAGTCTTCAAAGGTGAAATCTGGTTGTTCATAGAACCCTCGATCTCATCAATCCTATTGTTAAGGGAATTGATGTCGTCGTCGTACTTGTTACAACCAACTGTACAGAGCATCGATCCGATAAGAAGAATGCTCAATAACTTAGATAAGTACTTCATAATTTAAATAGTTAATAAAAAATATAATTTGGTTTAGCCTGTATCATACACACACCCGCTGATGCCATTACTGGCATAGCTTACAATGCATTTATGCTCTTACATTTTAAATCTCCTGTCGTATCATATATGATACGCACGATGCAAAGATATTGATTAAACTTTGCAAATGCAAATTTTTTATGCAAAAAAAATATTAATATGAATGACTACGAGAACACCATCAAGCTTATCGCACAGAATATCAAGAGTATACGCCTATCAAAAGGACTATCCGTGCAGGAAGTGGCGTACAGATGCGACATAGAAAGGTCTAACCTAAGCCGTCTGGAAGCGGGTAAAACAAATATGACAATAAAGACTTTATGTCTAATTTGCAATGCCCTAAATGTAGAGATTACTGATGTATTTGAAAAAATTTAGGTGTCTTATATAAATATAGGTATACCCTATTAGATCGTGCTACCTATTGCAAGCAGAATCATACCAATAAGAATAAGTAACATATCAAGAGCCTTGCTCTTGAGGTTCTTCTCTCCAAAGATTAGGGCTGCGCAGATGAACGACACGACAACCGAGAAGCGACGTATCATCGATATAATGGCAATCATCGAACCATCCATATCTATGGCGTGATAGTAGCAAAAGTCCGCCATAGACACAAATATCGAGATTAGAGGTATCGCCCACGACCAGTGGAACTTATCAATCGCTCTGCGAGGGTACCATATAACAAGTAGTAGCAGGGTCATTATAGCAAGTTGGTAGATGCTAAACCAACTCTGCACAAACATCGGATCGAGTGAGTGTTCCGAGATGATATACTTATCAAAGAGTCCACTTACAGCACCCAACAGCATAGCCACAAACATTGCCACCGCGTGACGGCTCGAAAAACGGACATTATCCTTACGGCTACTCAACGACAATAGATACAACGATGCAATGGTAAGCAGAACACCCGACCACTGCCATACATTGAGTCGCTCACCAAAGAGCAACACCGCACCCACAAGCACCACAACGGGGCGTGTAGCGTTTACGGGTCCTACGATAGATAGTGGCAGATGCTTCATAGCGTAGTAGCCACATATCCACGAGGATAGCGTGATAACCGCCTTTACAGCGACCAAAAGATGGCTAAATGCCGTCGTAGGCGCATAATTAAGAGCGGTATTATCAAGTACGCCAAGCGAAAACTCCGAGTCTACAACGACGGGGAGAAAAATAAGCGTAGAGATAAGCGTATTAAACCACAGCACAGCAACAACGGCATTGCCCGTAAGCGAACGCTTCTTGGCAACATCGTACAGACCGAGCATAAGTGCCGAGAGGAAGGCAACACCTACCCACATACCCTATCCAAAGATGAGAAGGTTTAGTATCAACGCCACACCATAGGCAACACTCGCAAGAGCATTGAGCGTACCGAATGCAATACCTATATTACGCTGGCGTGTAGGAGTAACAAGGATATGCTCCAAAACAAGTATTCCCGCAAAGAGTACGCAACCCAACCACGCAAGCCACGACTGTGGCTGATATGTTGTGTAAAGCACGATAAACGATATACTTACAATATGAAGCAGTGCGCTAATTATAAGCGAGGTGCGAGCAGAGAAGCGCGAAGGTATAGAACGCAGACCTCGCTCGCGATCGAACTCTGCATCTTGCAGAGCATAGATGATATCAAAGCCTGCAGACCAGCACATAACGCCAAGCGCAAGGATGATACTCTCCGCAGTAATCTCACCACACACAGCGATAGTAGCACCCACAGGTGCGATACCCAACGAGATACCGAGAACGATATGTGCCAACGAGGTAAAACGCTTGCAATAACTATAGAACATAACCACCGCCAATGCCACTGGCGAGAACCAACCACAAAGCGGATTGATTGTAGCAGCCACAAAGATAAACCATACGGCATTTATAACAACAAACCATACAGCTTGTTTCGGAGTTACCTTACCTGCAGGTATCTCTCTTTCAGCAGTGCGAGGATTATCAGCATCTATAAAGCGGTCGGCCCAGCGATTAAAGCCCATAGCCACATTGCGAGCAAAGACCATACATAACAAGACCTGTACAAAGAGCAATACCCACCACAGCGATTGTTGCCCCTCAGGCAAACCCTTAACAGCAAATGTAAACGACAAAAGCGCGAAGGGCATTGCAAATATTGTGTGAGAGAACTTCACCAAGTTCAAATAATCGACAACCTTAACCATAAATCTACTCTTTTAGTTCTCTCTCCAACACCTCCATAAGCCACTGCGGTGCGCGCTGTGGACGACGTGTCTCCTTATCAATAAAGCCAAGCGTGGTAAGACCCGAGGCTATATCTCTACCATCCTCGCCACGAATTTCGTAACGGAAGGTCATACGCGCCATAGGCAACTCGCTAACCTCTGCGCGAACGGTGATAAGTTCGTCGTAGTAGGCTGGCTGACGATACTTCACCTGTACCTCTACAATAGGCATCATAACACCTCTGCGCTCCATCTCTGCATAGGTCAAACCCGCAGCACGCAACCACTCTGTACGTGCCACCTCGAAGAACTTCACATAGTTGGAATGGTGAACGATACCCATTTGGTCGGTGTGGTGATACTCCACACGAATCTGTGTCTCGAAACTACTCATTATCGTATGCGATCAAAAGAACGTACCATAACCTCATCCTTGAATGTTGCACGGGCAGCCAAGGCAGTAAATACCAAGGATACAATAGGCATAATAGCAGCCCAGCCCAAGTGACGATGCTCAACAACAAGCTCCTCCAAGGCGTTAGCACCCGATAGCCAGAAGTAGATAGCCTCAAAAGCAATACAACCAAGCAAGAGGACAATCTCCACAGCACACAATCTCACCTGAAGCATTCTGCGCTTAAACAAGAAGAGAGTTACAAGCGGAAGTACGGTTGCTACAACCATAAGGATACCCATCCAAATGGTACTCTGCGACTCCGCCACAGAACTAAGCGAGAAGGCAGACAATGTGAATACATCGCCTGTAGAGACTGTAAACGATGCTACTGGTACAAGGAGTGCAACACCCATAAGTGCTGTAGCAAGCAAAAGATAAAGTGATTGAATACGCTGAATCATAGTATTTTACATTTATTATTTTCTTACAATTGTTTATCTATTAGATAACTATTTCTATCCGACGAGCGACGGTTAACCAACTCTGCGATGAAGCCAGCAAGGAAGAGTTGAACACCAACGACTACTGCCACGAGAGCCAAGTAGAAGAGTGGTTGCTCGGTAACACCGCGCCACACAAGACCATTAGCCTGAGCAATGAGTTTCTTCGCGATGACCCATACCGTAGTAACGCCACCAAACAAGAACATCAACGTGCCAAGCGAGCCAAACAAGTACATTGGCGAACGACCAAAGTGCGACATAAAAGAGACCGAGATAAGGTCTAAATAACCCTTAACCATTCGCTCGATACCGAACTTCGACACACCATACTTACGTTCACGATGCTCTACAACCTTCTCGCCAATACGCTTAAAACCTGCGTGCTTGGCAAGGATAGGGATATAGCGGTGCATCTCGCCATATACCTCGATACTCTTAACCACCTTACGTCGGTATGCCTTAAGTCCGCAGTTAAAGTCGTGCAACTTAATACCCGACACCACGCGCGCTGTTAGGTTGAAGAACTTACTTGGCCAACGCTTGCTGATAGGGTCATAGCGACGCTTCTTCCATCCCGACACGAGGTCATAGCCATCCTCCAAAATCATACGACGCATCTCTGGAATCTCATCTGGCGAGTCCTGCAAATCGGCATCCATAGTAAACACCGCCTCGCCCTCTGCCAATCTAAAGCCTTCGTACAAGGCTGCCGACTTACCATAGTTACGCAAGAAACTTAAACCCTTAATCTGTGGATACAAAGTCTTTAGTCTCTCCACAACACTCCACGAGTTATCCGTAGAGCCATCGTCGATAAGTATAATTTCATAACTTAAGTTATTGGCAACAGCAACCCTATCGATCCACTGCACCAACTCTGGCAACGACTCCTCCTCGTTATATAGCGGGACTACAACCGAAATATCTAACTTGCTCATAGCATTATCATTTTTGTCACGTTACTTCTGCTCGCGCATACGACGTATGCGACGCGAGTTAACGCTTGCTATAATAAAACCAGGTATACAGCCCATAAGTGCATAGGTCTGCAACTTACCAAAGACTGTTAACAACATCGATGGCTGCTCAACATAGCGCAACTGGTCGGCATACTGCTCAAATATAGTCATATCCGACGCAGAGATTCCCATATCGATATACATCTGCTGTAGTTGCTCGATGCGACCTACAAGACCTGCAATATAGACATCATAACCCATAGCAGAGACATAGAGCGTATCAGCTACACCAACCAAGACTCCCGACAGCATAGCAGTTAGGAGAACATATGATAGCAGATATGAGTAGGTTACGGGCATCTGCGGAGGTACAGCCTCTGCCCTGCGACGTGTGAAACGTGCTATCATCCACACAAACACTACGCACGCCACAATCCACTCAATACTATATATCGCCGAAGCCTTTAACAATGCCATATCGCTGAACGCCAACAAATAACGCTCAAAGATATACGATAACGACATCACACCACCCAAGATAGCACCCGAGCGCAACACATCTGACCAAAAATCTCTATTCATATAGACTCTATTTTCTTATTTTCAACTTATCAAGCGCACGATGATACTCCTTCGCATTCTTGTTGTGCTCCGTAAGTGTTCGCGCGAAATTATGACGACCATCCATCTCGGCACGAGCGCAGAAGTAGATGTAGTCGTGCTTTTCATAGTTCAACACACCCTCTATCGCTGACATATCAGGCATAGCAATTGGTGTTGGAGGGAGACCCACGTACTTATATGTATTATATGGCGACTCAATGCTCTTATGCTTATCCAACACGCGACGAATTGTAGGGTCGCCTGCAGCATACTTCAGCGTAGGATCTGCCTGCAATGGCATACCCATCTTCAAACGGTTGATATATACACCCGCTATGCGTGGCATCTCATCAGCAACATTGGTCTCCTCGTGAACAATAGATGCAAGGGTCATCACCTCATAAGCAGTCATACCCAAAGCATTGAGTTTTGCCTGACGGGCATCGTTCGCCCAAAACTTATCCGACTCACGCTTCATTCGCCATACAAGCGACTCGGGAGAGATGTCGGCATAGACCTCGTAGGTATTGGGCAGAAATATCGAGAACATAGCCTCTGCACTACTAAAGCCCATCTCCTTGATAATACTCTTATCGCGTAGCGTAGATAGAATAGCCACCGAGTCAGCGTCTATCTGCATTGCAATCTTCGACGCAAGAGCCTCAGGTGTGCGGGCGTTATTGATAACCAAGCGAACGCTATTATCCACACCGAACTTCAATGTTCGCGCCACCTCAATAACACTCATACCCTTATTGAATGTATAGGCACCAGCCTCAATGCCCTTATCCAAATTGATACGCTTGGCATATAACTCCAACGCTATAGGATATACCACCGAAGATTTGACCTTCGAGAGCTTTTCCGTATAACTTTCATCCTCGCGCAACACAACCGTCACACGCTCCTCGACAGCCTCGCCATAGAACATTTGGTATGCCCACACAGCCGTAATTGCCACAATAGCAATCAATACGAGTATTATTACAAAAATTTTTCTCTTCATTTTCACTTTTTTATTTGCAAAGATACATTTTTTTTGTACTTTTGCACTCGGGTAAGTCTTATACGACCAGCTCCTGCAGAACTCCCCCAGGCAAGGAATTGAGCAAGGGTATGCGGTTGTAGCGGTGCGATATAAGTAGCTTACCCTTTTTTTGTACCTATATATATTATATAGCACCTGCGCCCATCAACTTCCCTATCGCATATTCCGACATCCAGTAAGAGCAGTATATTGCTACAACAAACAATATAACGCTACCCCAACCCTTTAATTGTGTTAGATGTCGAAATGCAACATAACTCCAGTAGAAAAACCACGCTACCAACGCTACGACATAAAGCAACATCAGCACAGAGTATGTCAAGGATAGTTGAGAACTAAATGGCGAGGACATAAAGATAGAGAAGTCTACCTTATCGCCAAACATCGCAGGAAGCATAATGAATGTTACGGGTATATGGGCATAGAGCATACGTCCGCAGACCTCCCATACGGCAACATCTCTGTTTCGCAATATAACTATAAGCAGAGTAGGTATCGACAACGATACCCACATAACCACTCCATATATAACATAGTTAACAAGCGCAGTGCTTCCCCAAGTGTAGTCCACTATAGAGGTTGGCACTACCGAGAAATACCAGCCAAGTATTGCACCTACCAACATCCAGAAGAGTCCCCATAGCAGGGCTTTCTTCGCAGGTATTGTGGCAGGGCGACACATTAAGTTACCCATCAACACTCTCACTAAAAATCAATCTCCACACCTGCGACTACGCCCATACCGTTACGATAGTAGTAGGCGAAGTCATAAATTCTTGCATTTAGGAGGTTATAACCATCTACATATACCTTCCATTTAGAGGTAGCACGAAGACTCATACCTGCGCGTAGGTCGATAGTTGAATCGCTCTTAAATGGCTCATATACGCTATTACCCTCAGCATCCAACTCTCGTGACCACTCTCTTGCACCCATCATATTAGCAGAGCAGTAGACTCTGAAACGCTTGATGGTGTACTCCGCCATAAACTCTGCGGTGAACTTTGGAGCATCGAACACATACTTCGAATCGGTCTCATCCTTATGAGCATCAACCTTTACAGTAAGCATCAAGCCACCAAGAGGATTATAGCCCAACTCTGCACCAACAAACGTACGCTTATTATCAGCAGTTGCGATACCGAAGTTACCATTGTTAGTTACATACCATACCACGCAATCTCTCATCATCTTTGAACCTACATATAGACGGTATGTAAGATGTGAATTCAATACTGAACCGAGAACACCTGTAGATAGGTCATAGCTACGACTATTAGGCATTGCAAGCATAGCATCCTGAGCAACGTTATAGTCGATATATGGGTTCATATTGTACAACCCAGCCGAAGAATTCTGCGATACGGTGGTGTTAATCTCGATAAATGGTGTTAGGTAGTTTAGACCCAAGTTAAACAACGCCTTAGCGCGTGGCATAAGGATGTTGGCTGGCTTCTCTGCACCCTGCACCTTATCAAACATATAACCAAGAGCAGACTCAAGCGATACAAAGCCGAAATCGCGAGAATACTCACCCTCGACACTGATACGCAAGTTGTTGTAGGTAGTATACAACGACTGATACATATCGCCACCAATCTTTAGACCGAAGGTATCCTTATAGAAATTGCGAGCAAAACGCAATGAACCACCAGCATTAAACTGAGAAAGAGGATTAGTTACATTCTCTACAGCAGGAGTCTCGTGAGCCCAATAACCACCGTGAATATCGACACCGAAGTTCAAACGGTTGAGATTAGAGAAGTTATCGCCATATGTTACCTTAACACCAAGATCAGTAAAATTAAGACGCGATGCCTTGGCAACACTCTCTGCATATCTATTATAGGTATCGAGGTTGATTTTAGTATCCACCTCCAACATCTGACTACCCAAGAACGTACCAGCCACCAACGACACACCATTGCGCATATCGAAACTCTCTCCGAGTTTACGCATAAGCATATCCATATTCTCGCGCTTCGAGAAGTTACCATCGTGGTTGAAGCCAACGCTGAAATAGCCTACACGCGAATTCTGGGTTGTATAGCGGAACTTGAAATCAGAATTTCCTGGAGTACCAAAACCAGCCTTCACATAGTTCTTCACTGGGCGATCATAGTCCCAGTAACTTGCTCGTGCAGGATCGAAATAGTGGTCATCAAGCTCAATCTGCCAGATATCAGTATTGATTGTATATTCAATCTCTGGTTGCAAATCAGAGTCCTCTGCCACAGAGGCTGGGGCAACGAGTTTCGATGCCTGCGCCAAATCTGGGCTATAGACTGTTGTTACCTCAACGTGCTTATGCTCCTGAGCAGTCACCTTTGTAGGTGCTACGAATGCCACGAGCGCGATAGTTGCAATAAATATCTTAGATAGTCTCATATCCTGACTTTTTACTTTCGTTATACCTATTTACCTATTGATGCGATACGCTGTTTTGCCAAAGCAATGACGCCATCATCAGCCACAGAGTAGCCATCCACAACACTCTGATATGTGGCGCGTGCCTGGAAGAGATTGTTAGTCTTAACAAGAACATCTCCAAGAACGATATATATCTTCGCGTGCCAATACTCCGAAGCACATCTATCAAGAGCATATACCCTACTCTCTGCTGTAGAGTAATCGCCATTGTTGTAGTCATTCTCAACAAGACGATAGTACGCCTCTGCACCCTCAGGGGTCATTGTCTTCTCGGCAAGTTTCTTATATAGACCAATAGCCTCAATCATATTGTTATCCTCGCGCAAAACATTTGCCTTGGCAAGCATAGCCTGACGTGTAGCCCACTCGGTAGCATCATTCATCTTGAGGACCTCCTCTGCTGCCAACTTAAGTTTACCACCTGTCAAGTAGCGCAATGATGCATCGATATAACCCTCGGATGCGAACTGACGCTGTTTAAGATCGTGCGCAGTGTTATATAGTTCGAAGTATGCACCTGCAGACTTCTCATACTCACCCGCATCGAAGGTCATACGAGCATATACATCGAGTACTCGCTCACGATACAGAGTCTGACCAAGTTCCAAAAGACCCTCCATACTCTGCATAGCCATTGCATTGTTCTCCAACTGAACGTAGCAATCGCTCAAGTAGAACAACGCCTCTGTGCGGTTGTAACCCTTCTCAAAGGTATTGATATAGTCGTTAAGTCTGTTCTTCGCATTCTCTGTGTCACCATTTAGGTACAACGTCTTTGCCGCTGCGAAGTTCAACGAGTCACGAACGACATTAGACATATCAACCTGAACACCACAACGCTCTGCGTATGCAAGATAACCATCAGCATTGCCATCAGCGATATAAATCTCGCGGAGCGAACGTACAGCAGACATTGCCGCAGACGACTGTGGGTCATACTCTACAACCTTCTCATAGTAACGACGAGCATCATCCTTATGATCCAAGTTGTAATATGCCAACGCCAAGTCCGAAAGCGCACTTACGTAGTATGGAGATGTGGTATCAGCCTCTACAAAGCCCTGCAAGGTTGCAGCACCGTCGCGATACTGATGAGATGATAGATATGTACGACCAAGCTCATACCAAGCATCATCCACATATGGTCCCTCGCCATCGGCAATGATACGCTTTAGATTATTAATCTTACTCTTCTGCTTGTCATCAATACCATCAACCATAGCCAACTGATAGTTTGCATAGAAGCGGTCATCGGTATATGATGCTGCTGATACGCGATATACTCTACGAGCATTATCAAACTGGCGAGTCTCGAAGTATACATCACCCAAGCGGTTGTGAGCATCGAAGAGATATCCATCACGAACAGGATAGTCGTATACGAAGTTCTGGAAGGCGTTCTGTGCCTCTACAAGATTACCCATATTTAGATATGCGTAACCCAAACCGTAGTGCGCATACTGGTACTCAATCTCGCTCTTTGGAGCGCGACGCAAATACTCCTCGTATAGGTTAGCCGCAAGCTTCATATCGCCCTTATGGTAGGCAATCTCACCCTGCCAGTACTTAATAAGTGCGTTATACTTTGGCACCAAAGCAATCTTCTCTGCCTCGGCAAGCAACTGCTCTGCAAGCACCCAGTCCTCCTTCTCAATAGCCTCAACAGCGAGATATACAGCCACCTTCTGATGTGCAGCAGACATATCTCTATCAGGGTTGTGAATCTCACGAATTGCAACATATGCAGACTGATAGTTCTCCGAGTTAAAGAACGCTGCGATAAGCAACTGCTTAACCTCCAAGATATGTGGAGAGTCTGGATAACGCTTCAAATAACTCTTGAGGATATTAATCGACTCATTGAACACTCCGCCACCAAGTTCGAACTTTAGACGGCAATAGTTAAGATGAGCATCCTCCGCAATAGCATCATCAAAGCCCTCGACAGCAGCCAAAGCAAAGGCATCAGCAGCAGACTGCTTATTACCCATATTGACATAGCAATCGGCAAGATGATATGAAGCGTTCTGTGTCAAGGCATCCTCCGCACCACAAACCTTGCTTAACGACTGCACCGCCTCACGATACTGCGTCATACGATAGAGTGAGTAACCACGAATGTAATGCTCCTGACGACCAAACATCTCCTCTGGATAGGTGTTGATATACTGCAATGCATTCTTATAGTCGCCCTTGATAAAGTAACTCTCGGCAAGAACTCGCACGATATCATTACGAGTCGATGCAGATGCCTTTGCAAGCAACGCCTCGCCCTCGATAATCACATTATCGTAGTTACATCTGCGATACTCAATCTGAAGAAGGTAGAATGGAGCCAACGCCTCATAACCTTGATACTTCTTCAACTGGTAGAAACCCTCCTCTGCCTCGATGAAGTGACCCTCGCGATACACAATATATGAGTAGTAGTATAACGCGTGTGGATAGTATGGCGACACCTTTGACACCTGCGAGAAACGATGCTTCGCCTCGCGATAATTGCCCTCAAGGAAGCGGATATAACCAACACGCATATCGTAACGCTCCTTATCGTTAGCATCAAGGCTCTTATAATCTACGCCATTGAACAACTCCGTAGCACGAGCCACATCTCCAGAATCAGAGACATAGCAAGCAAGCATAAACTGCATAGTATTTTTGTACATACTTGCAGGATAACGCTTCAAGTAGTTCTCCATAGCCGTTACAACCTCGCTATCGCCCAACTCCATAGCACAACGCACCTTGTGGTACTCCGCCCACACGACATCGTTGTAGTCGACAATAGGGTTAAGCTCCGAACTGAAACGGTTAAGAGCCATACGAGCCTCGCCCCAACGACGACGCTCCAACATAGTATTGATATCATCAATTCGCTCACGCTTATCTGTTGTCTGAGCAGTAGTTGGTGTAGCAAATGAGGTGAGTGCAAAAAGCACCGCAACTATAAAAGCATTCCTTCTCATAGTATACTATATATAAAATATAGTGCAAATATAATAAAATTTTACCAAACGGCACAATATTTCTTCTCGATAATTACCCCCGTATAGATATTAAATCTAAAAAAATCAATCTTTTTCACACACAAATACACAAAAAGAGAGTCGTTCGGTAAAATTACCGAACGACTCCAACATTTACAATATGCAATCTACACGCTATTACAAGTTCTTTGCGCGAACAGCCTTAAGCATATCTACAGTCATAGACTCCAAATCCCACTCAGGCTTCCAACCCCACTCCTCACGAGCGCAAGTATCGTCCAAAGAGTTTGGCCAGCTACGAGAAATCTGATCCTTGACAGGGTCAACGTTGTACTCCATCTGGAAACCAGGAACGTGACGCCCAACAACCTCACGGATAATCTCTGGAGTAAAGCTCATTGCAGCGATGTTAAATGAGTTGCGGTGCTTAAGTTTAGCAGGATCAGCCTCCATAAGTTCAACAGTAGCACGCAATGCATCAGGCATATACATCATATCCATATATACATCTGGAGCGATGTTACATACGAACTTGTTACCCTTAACAGCCTCGTAGTAGATCTCTACTGCATAGTCAGTTGTACCGCCACCAGGAAGAGTAACGTTAGAGATGATACCTGGAAAACGTACCGAACGTGTATCTACACCAAAACGAGAGTGGTAGTAGTTAGACAACAACTCACCAGTAACCTTACAAACACCATAGATAGTATTAGGTTGCATAACAGTATCCTGAGGAGTCTTGTCGCGTGGGAAATCACCACCGAATGCACCGATAGAACTTGGAGTGAAGACAGCACAATTCTTCTCGCGTGCAATCTCCAAAGAGTTCTCCAAAGCACCCATATTGATACGCATAGCGAGCTGTGGGTTCTTCTCACCAGTTGCAGATAGCAACGCTACAAGGTTGAAGATAGAGTCAATCTTGTACTTCTCAACAAGCTCTGCATACTGCTTTGCATCGAGAGCATCGAGAGACTCAAATGGACCAGCCTCTGCCAAAACAGCATTGTGTTTAACATCGGTAGCAACGACATTCGATGCACCATAAATAGAGCGAAGATATGGCACCAACTCAGATCCAATCTGACCACCGGCACCTACGACCAAAATGCGCTTCATTTGATTGTTTAACGTTAGTTAAGTATTTTAGGTTTAATCAATTATCCTTTTTCTGCAAATATTATCCGCACAATTCATCAACAAAAATACACATTTTATCTGAATTTATAACACTTATACCCTATTTTTTTTCTTTTTTTTAATTACTTCTATCAGTCAAGCATATTTGTATTATATTTGTCACGCCATTTTACAACCATTTATTTAACAAAGATGGAGTCGCTTCTTGAGTTTGGATACATAGGTCTATTTATCGGTTCGTTACTTGCCGCGACCATATTCCCATTTAGTTCCGACGTACTACTTTTGGGAATGCTTATAGCAGGAGGCGAACCCGTAACAACTGTCGTTGTCGCCACACTCGGCAATTGGATTGGAGGACTAATTGGCTATTGGATGGGATGGCTTGGCAAGTTGGAATGGCTTGAAAAATGGTTCAAAGTCAAGCCCGAAACGATTGCAAAACACAAGGCAAAAGTGGATAAATATGGAGCATTTCTCGCACTTCTCACCTGGACCCCATTCGTAGGAGATATATTTGCTATAGTCCTCGGTTTTTATAAAGCCAAATTCCTCCCATCTGCCCTATGGATGTTTGTAGGCAAGTGTGGCAGATACATCTGCTGGGCCATCGGACATTTCTATGCAAGCCAATGGTTTTAAACTATTTACACCCACTCATACATTAATTGAGCAAAACACTACTCGACAAAGAATAGTAGCAATGCAAAAATAATACAAATAAAGTGTTGCGAATTTTGCAAAAAGTTCTTATCTTTGCACGAAATATATAAATAGTATGAAACGATTGACAAATAACCTACTTAATAACCGATTCTGCTATAAGCAGTCGAGTGGTAATTGTCGACGTTTTTATTCATTTGGAATTATTGTTTTTAATTGATATTGGCGGCTCTTTTGGGTCGCCTATTTTTTGATATATGGGAAACAAGAGAATAATACTCAAAAATGGTCACATCATTGGTGGCGAAGTGGAGGATATCGTTATCATTGACGGCATTATTGCAGAGCGAGGTAAGGAGATCGCAACCACCGCAGAGGATGTGGTAATAGATGCCTCTGGGCTAAAGGTTGCACCCGCATTTGTGGATGTACACGTTCATCTTCGTGAGCCAGGTTACGGCTACAAGGAGCGTATTGCAACCGGCACAATGGCGGCGGCTCGTGGTGGTTATACCACCGTGTGTTCAATGCCAAACCTCAACCCAGTACCAGATAGCATTGAGAATCTAAAGGTACAGCAGGATATCATCGACAGCGATGCCAAAATCGAGGTACTACCCTACGCAGCGATTACAATCGGTCGCAAGGGCGAGGAGTTAGTAGATGTAGCGTCGTTGCAGGATAAGGTGTGCGCCTTCTCGGATGATGGTAGCGGTGTACAGATAGATGGTATGATGGAGCGTGCGATGAGCGAGGCTGTAAAGCACGATGCTCTCATCGCGGCACACTGCGAGGTCGAGGAGCTACTCAAGGGTGGATATATTCACGATGGCGAGTATGCTCGTCAGCACAACCATAAGGGCATCTGCTCGGAGAGCGAGTGGGAGCAGGTAAAGCGCGATATCGAGATTGCCGAGAAACTCGGATGTCGTTATCACGTTTGCCATATATCAACAAAGGAGACCGTAGAACTTGTACGTCAGGCAAAGGCTCGTGGCGTGAAGGTTACCTGCGAGACGGGTCCTCACTACCTAATCTTTACCGATATGGACTTGGAGGAGGATGCACGTTGGAAGATGAACCCACCGCTACGCTCGGCAGAGGACCGTGCAGCACTTATAGAGGGTATCAAGGATGGCACTATCGATATGATTGCCACCGACCACGCACCACACTCCATAGAGGAGAAGTCGCGCGGTTTGAAGGATAGCGCAATGGGCATTGTAGGTCTTGAGACCGCCTTTGCTGCGCTAAACACTCACCTTGTAAAGAGGGGTGTGATAAGCCTTGAGCATCTTGTAAAGATTATGAGCATAAACCCACGCAAGGTTTTCCGCATCAAGGGTGGTATAAATATTGGCGACAGAGCCGATATCGTACTTCTCGACACAGAGCGCGAGTGGGTGGTAGATAGCGAGAAGTTCTACTCTATGGGTAAGATTTCGATGTTTGTAGGTCGCCCTATGGTGGGCGATGTGGCGATGACCATACATCGTGGCGAAGTAGTATACGAAAACAAAATCAAATAATATAAACAGTAAAGTAATGAAACCTTTCACTAAGAAACTTGTACTTGAGAACGGCAAGGAGTTTCCAGGCTATGGCTTCGGCGCAGACCGCAATGCGGTATGCGAGATTGTCTTTAACACCTCTATGGTGGGCTATCAGGAGATTGTTTCCGATCCAACTTACACAGAGCAGATTGTTGTGATGACCTATCCTTTGATGGGTAACTATGGCTTCGCAGATGAGGACTACGAGAGTAAGTTCCCATCAATGGGCGGTATGGTTGTGCGCGAGTGTTGCGACGCTCCAAGCAACTTCCGCTACACCAAGACCCTCAACGAGGCATTCGAGGAGCTTGATGTGCCAGGTATCAGCGGTGTTGACACCCGTATGATTACACGCATCATCCGTAACGAGGGCACACAGCGTGCTGCTATCGTAAACTACGATATGCCACACGAGGAGGTGATGAAGCTCATTCTTCAAAGCGAGCCCAAGCGCAACCTCTTGGAGCGTATTAGTTGCAAGAAGCGTTGGTTCTCTCGTACACCAAACCACAAGTGGGATGTTGTGGCTATCGACTGCGGTATTAAGTATAGTTTTATCCGTCAGTTAAACGCCAAGGGTTGCAACGTAACAATCGTGCCTTACAACTCTACTCCAGAGGAGATCTTGGCATTCAACCCAGATGGCATCTTCGTATCGAATGGTCCAGGTAACCCTGCTGAGGCATCTGTAGTATGCGAGACAATCAAGGCATTGCAGGGCAAGTTGCCTATCTTCGGTGTAGACCTTGGCCACCAGCTTATCGCAATGAGTTATGGTGCGGAGAACGTGAAGATGAAGGTAGGTCATCGCGGTGCTAACCATCCAGTGAAGAATCTCGAGAGTGGCAAGTTGGAGATTGTAGCCCAGAATCACGGCTACACCGTAGATGAGGAGTCTATCGCATCGACACCTATCACGGTTACACACCGCAACCTTTTGGACGACACCGTTGCAGGTATTGAGGTTATGGAGGATCATATCTTCTCGGTACAGTATCAGCCTGACTGTTCACCAGAGTCAAGCAGTACATACCTCTTCGATAAATTTATTAAACTAATGGAGGAATAGAATATGCCCAAGAGAACAGATATAAAGAAAGTAATGGTTATCGGCTCTGGTCCAATCGTTATTGGTCAGGCAGCTGAGTTTGATTATGCAGGTACACAGGCTTGTCTTGCACTTAAGGAGGAGGGTTATCAGGTAATCCTTGTAAACTCTAACCCTGCAACAATTATGACTGACACCCATATTGCCGACAAGGTATATATGGAGCCATTGACATTGGAGTATGTGGCGAAGATTATCCGCTACGAGCGTCCAGATGCTATCGTTCCAGGTCTTGGTGGTCAGACAGGTCTTAACCTTGCTGTACAGCTCGCCAAGAAGGGTATCCTTGAGGAGTGCGGTGTTGAGATTCTCGGCACGTCGTTCACCTCTATCGAGGAGGCAGAGGATAGAGAGTTGTTCAAGGAGTTGTGCTTGCGCATTGGTGAGCCAGTTATCCCATCGCACATCACCAACTCTATCGAGGAGGGTATCGTGGCAGCAAAGGAGATTGGCTACCCAGTAGTTCTCCGCCCAGCCTTCACACTCGGTGGTACTGGTGGCGGTTTTGCCGACAACGAGGAGGAGTTGCGCGATGTTATGCGTAACGCTCTTGCTCTATCGCCTATCCATCAGGTGCTTGTAGAGAAGAGTATCAAGGGCTACAAGGAGATTGAGTTCGAGGTTATGCGCGATAAGAACGATACTGCTATCGCAATCTGTTCGATGGAGAACGTAGACCCAGTAGGTATTCACACTGGTGACTCTATCGTGGTTGCTCCAAGCCAGACACTTGCTGCGAAGGAGTACAATATGCTTCGTTCAAGTGCCTTGAAGCTTATCCGCGCCCTAAAGATTGAGGGTGGTTGCAACGTACAGTTCGCACTCGACCCACTATCGTTCAAATACTACATCATCGAGGTTAACCCTCGTGTAAGCCGTTCATCGGCTCTTGCATCAAAGGCAAGTGGTTACCCTATCGCTCGTGTTACTGCGAAGGTGGCTATCGGTATGACTCTCGACGAGATTCGTATTGCCAACACCCCTGCAAGTTTCGAACCTACGTTGGACTACATCGTAACAAAGGTTGCGCGCTTCCCATTCGATAAGTTTAGCGACGCATCTAACGAGCTTGGTACACAGATGAAGGCTACAGGTGAGGTTATGTCTGTAGGTCGTACCTTCGAGGAGGGACTTCTTAAAGCAGTTCGTTCTCTTGAGACAGGTGTTTGCCATATCTACCACAAGAAGTTCGACACTATGTCTATTGAGGGCATCTTGGCATATATCCGTAAGGGTACTGACGACCGTATCTACGCTATCGCGGAGCTTATCCGTCGCGGTGTAGACCTTCTCCACGTATACGACAACACAAAGATTGACCTCTTCTTCCTTGAGAAGTTGAAGAACATCGTTGAGATGGAGAGCGTGGTTAAGGCAAATGTTCGCGACATCGCTACCCTCAAGGAGGCTAAGCGTATGGGCTTCAGCGATAAGTTCATCGGCAGATTGTGGGATATGACCGAGAGCGAGGTATTCCTACTTCGTAAGGAGAACAACGTATATCCAGTATACAAGATGATTGATACCTGCGCTGCAGAGTTCCACTCTGACGTGCCATACCTATATTCTACTTACGAGGAGGAGAACGAGTCTATCGTGACCGACCGTAAGAAGATTATCGTGCTTGGCTCTGGTCCTATCCGTATCGGTCAGGGTGTTGAGTTCGACTACTCTACCGTACACGCAATCTGGGCTATCCGCGAGGCTGACTACGAGGCTATCATCATCAACAACAACCCAGAGACCGTATCTACAGACTACACAACAAGTGATAAGCTCTACTTCGAGCCTCTTACTGTAGAGGATGTGATGAACGTTATCGAGTTGGAGAAGCCTACAGGCGTTGTAGTATCTCTTGGAGGTCAGACCGCTATCAACCTTGCCAAGCCATTGGCTGACTTGGGTGTAAACATCATCGGTACTGGCATCGAGGCTATCAACAACGCAGAGGACAGAAAGTGTTTCGAGGCTATTATGCGTAAGGCAGGCATTCCACAGCCAGATGCAGAGGCTATCACCGACATCGAGCGCGGTGTGGCAGCAGCAGAGCGCATCGGCTACCCAGTGTTGGTACGTCCAAGTTATGTATTGGGTGGTCGCGCTATGCAGATTGTATCTAACGAGGATGCTTTGCGCCACTACCTCAAGACCGCAGTAGAGGTTAACGAGGATCAGCCAGTATTGGTCGACAAGTATATTATGGGTAAGGAGTTGGAGGTTGACGCTATCTGCGACGGCACCGACGTATTTATCCCTGGTATTATGGAACACGTTGAGCGTACAGGTATCCACTCTGGTGACTCTATCAGTGTATACCCTACTTTCAGCGTAAGTCAGAAGGTTAAGGATACTATCATCGACTACACTATCCGTCTTGGTAAGGAGATTGGCATTATCGGTTTGTACAACATCCAGTTCATCGCCGATGACAACGATATGGTATATGTTATCGAGGTTAACCCACGTTCTTCTCGTACCGTACCATTCCTATCAAAGGCTACAGGTACCCCTATGGCGAAGATTGCCACTAACGTAATGCTTGGCAAGTCGCTCAAGGAGCAGGGCGTAACAAAGGTTATCGCAGACGAGAAGAAGCGTTGGTATGTTAAGACTCCAGCCTTCTCATTCGCTAAGATTCGCGGTGTTGACTCATACCTATCACCAGAGATGAAGTCTACAGGTGAGGCTATTGGTTACGATGCATCACTACGTCGTGCGCTGTACAAGTCTTTGCAGTCATCGGGTATGACCATTGCAAACTACGGTACAATCTTCGTATCTATCGCTGATGCAGACAAGCAACGCGCATTACCTCTTATCCGTCGCTTCTATGAGCTTGGTTTCAACATCGAGGCTACAAGCGGTACTACGAAGTTCTTGCGCGAGAATGGTGTTCGCACACGCTGTCTCAAGAAGCTCAGCGAGGGTTCAACCGAGATCTTCGACTCTATCCGCAAGGGTCACGTCAACTACGTAATCAACACTATCGACATCAACCAGCACAGCGCACGCCTCGATGGTTACGACATCCGTCGTTGTGCCGTTGAGAACAACGTGACAATCTTCACAGCATTGGAGACTGTAAGCGTACTTCTCGATGTTTTGGAGGAGATTACACTCGGCGTATCAACTATTGATGCAGAATAACTATGTATAAGAGAGATATTTATACGATATTGAGTAACGAACCTCTAACACCAGCGGTATACCGTATGGTGTTGGAGGGCGATACCCAGTATATCACCCGTTCGGGACAATTCATTAACATTGAACTTGAGGGTAAGTTCCTACGTCGCCCTATCTCGGTTTCGGACTACGACGACAAGAGCGTCACTATTATATATAAGGTAGTAGGTCGTGGTACCGAGCAGATGAAGGGTATGGTGGCAGGTCAGAAACTCGATATCCTCACAGGACTCGGTAATGGCTTCAGCACCGAGAATAGTGGACCAAGTCCACTCTTGGTAGGTGGTGGTGTTGGCGTGCCACCGATGTATAACCTATGCAAGCGTCTGCTTAGCGAGGGCAAGCGTCCTATGGTTATCATTGGTTTCAACACCAAGGAGGAGGTCTTCTACTACGAGGAGTTCAAGGCTTTGGGTGTTGATGTATACTGCTCTACAGCAGATGGTTCGTTCGGCACCAAGGGCTTTGTTACGGATGTTATCCGCAACGAGGGTTTGAAGTTCGACTACCTCTACACTTGCGGACCACTACCAATGCTCAAGGCGTTGTACGACGCTACTACGGTAGATGGTGAGTATAGTTTCGAGGAGCGTATGGGCTGTGGCTTTGGTGCTTGTATGGGTTGCACCTGCAAGACCAAGTATGGTAACAAGCGCATCTGCAAGGATGGTCCTGTATTAAAAAGAGAGGAGATAATATGGTAAAGCACTTTGACACTTCTGTTGAACTTTGCGGTGTAAAGTTGGACAACCCAGTAATTCCTGCATCTGGAACATTTGGCTTCGGTAGAGAGTTTGCAGAGTACTACGACCTCGACTGCCTCGGTGCAATATCATTTAAGGGTACTACACGCGATGCTCGCTTTGGCAACCCTACCCCACGAATTGCGGAGTGCGAGGCGGGTCTTATCAACTCCGTAGGTTTGCAAAACCCAGGTATCGACAAGGTCATCTCGGAGGAGTTGCCACACCTACGTCAGATATTCCACAAGCCTATCGTCGCCAACATCAGCGGTTTCTCGTTGGAGGAGTACGAGGAGTGTTGCGCCAAGATTGACAAGGAGGAGCAGGTGGAGATTATCGAGGTTAACGTATCTTGCCCTAACGTGCATAATGGCGGTATGAGTTTCGGTACACAGCCGGAGTCGGCTGCGGAGGTTACACGCCGTGTTAAGGCTGTGACTACAAAGCCAGTATTTATCAAACTAAGCCCAAATGTTACGGACATCGTGTCTATAGCACGCGCTTGCGAGGAGGCTGGTGCTGATGGTATCTGCTTGATTAACACATTGCTCGGTATGCGTATCGACACTATGCGTCGCAAGCCAGTCATCGCCAACAAGATGGGTGGTTTCTCGGGCGATGCTATCTTCCCCGTTGCTGTGCGTATGGTATATCAGGTGGCTAACGCCTGCAAGATACCCGTTATGGGATGCGGTGGCGTAAGTTCAGCATCGGATGTCATCGAGATGATGATGGCGGGTGCTACTGCCGTTCAGGTGGGTGCTGCGAACTTGAAGAACCCATATGCTGCGAAGGAGATTATCGAGGCACTACCAAAGGAGATGGAGCGTCTTGGTATCGAGCGACTTAGCGACATCATTGGCATAGTGAAGTAAGCCGTCTAACAAGGCCATATCGGGCATCACGCGCCTAAAATTAGCCATCGTTATACAACTTACCACGAAATGAGGCTGTCAACATAGATTGTTTGGCAGTCTCTTTTTGTATAAAATAGCGGAGTTTAAGATTTTTTTTATAACTTTGTAGAGTAATGTGGCATTTGCCCAAAACAAGAGGGAAACAAAACATATAAAATATAGTAATATGAGCAAACGCGATGTAATTATTGCTTGCGATTTTAGTAGCAAGGAGCAGACTTTGAACTTCTTGGATAAGTTCACAGGTCGTAAGCCATTCGTAAAAATCGGTATGGAGTTGTTCTATGCCGAGGGTCCAGAGATTGTACGCACCATCAAGGAGCGCGGACACCGCATCTTCCTCGATTTGAAACTTCACGATATTCCAAACACCGTAAAGAAGGCGATGTCTGTTCTTCGCAACCTTGATGTAGATATGACAAACGTACACGCTGCGGGTACTGTGGATATGATGAAAGCCGCTATCGAGGGTCTTACACGCGAGGATGGCACTCGCCCACTCCTTATCGCAGTTACACAGCTTACCTCTACTTCGGAGGAGCGTATGCAGAAGGAGTTGCTAATCGGTGCATCTATCAACGACACTATCGTTAAGTATGCCGAGAATGCAAAGATTGCAGGCTTGGATGGCGTGGTATGTTCACCACTTGAAGCTGCTATGGTAAAGGAGGCGTGTGGTGCAGAGTTTATGACCGTAACACCGGGCGTTCGCTTTGCTGATGGCGATGTTGGCGATCAGGTGCGCGTTACAACACCAGAGCGTGCAAAGGAGATTGGCTCAGACTTTATCGTTGTGGGTCGCCCTATCACCGCTGCCGACGATCCAGTTGCTGCATATGAGCGTTGTATGCGCGAGTTTGCAGAGTAATAGCATTTGTATAACAATTTAAAACAGAGATATTATGGAGAAGAAGATTGCAAAAGACCTTTTGTCGATTAGCGCAGTATTCCTACGCCCAGAACAGCCTTTTACTTGGGCAAGTGGCATCAAGAGCCCTATCTACTGCGACAACCGCCTTACACTTACAGCACCAGAGGTGCGTAACCACGTTGAGGAGGGTTTGGCAGAACTTATTCGCAAGCACTACCCAGAGGTAGAGGTACTTATGGGTACATCTACTGCTGGTATCGCACACGCTGCAATCACAGCAACAATACTTAACCTCCCTATGGGTTATGTTCGCTCTGGCTCTAAGGACCACGGTCGTGGCAACCAGATTGAGGGTAAACTCGAAGCTGGTCAGAAGGTAGTAGTTGTAGAGGACCTTATCTCTACTGGTGGTAGTTGTATCGAGGTTGTGGAGGCATTACGTGCTGCGGGAGCTGATGTGCTTGGTATCGTAAGCATCTTCACATATGGTATGCAGAAGGGTATCGACCGCATTGCTGCAGCAAACACCAAGAACTACTCTCTATCAAACCTCGACGCTCTTGTGGAGGTTGCAGCAGAGGAGGGTTACATCAAGCCAGAGGATAAGGAGCGTATCATCAAGTTCCGCAACAACCCATCTGACGAGAGTTGGATTAAGTAGTATAACCCCACAAACCAGACCATAAGATGAAGCATTTGATAGACCCTACAGACCTAACCGTAAACGAGATTGCCGAGATTATAGCCGTAGCCGAGGATATCATCGCCAACCGCGAGAAGTATAGCGAGGTGTGCCGAGGTAAGAAACTCGCAACACTCTTCTACGAGCCAAGTACACGCACACGCCTAAGTTTCACCGCAGCGATGATGGAACTTGGTGGCAACGTTTTGGGCTTTGCCGATGCCAAGTCATCATCGGTATCAAAGGGCGAGACCGTACAGGACACCGTAAGGGTTATCAACTGCTTTGCAGATATCATTGCTATGCGTCATAAGGTGGAGGGCGCACCTCTCGCGGCTACGGATGTGTCACGCACACCTATCATCAATGCGGGCGACGGCAGCCACAGCCACCCTACGCAGACAATGACCGACCTACTCACCATCAAACGCGAACTTGGTACACTCAACAACCTCACCATAGGTTTGGTAGGCGACTTGAAGTATGGTCGTACCGTACACTCGCTTATCAAGGCGATGACACGCTACGAGAATACCAAATTCGTGCTTATCTCGCCACCTGAATTGGCTCTACCCGACTATATCAAGCGCGATGTATTCGACCGCTATGGCGTAGAGTACCGCGAATCGAACGACATTGAGAGCGTTATCGGTGATGTGGACATACTCTATATGACGCGCGTACAGCAGGAGCGTTTCACCGACTTGGAGGAGTATGAGCGTGTTAAGGATTGCTTCATCCTCGATGCCGAGAAGATGCGTGGTGCGAAGGAGCATATGGCAGTACTACACCCACTACCTCGAGTAAACGAGATTGCTATAGATGTAGATGCCGACCCTCGTGCAGCATACTTCCGTCAGGTGGAGAATGGTAAGTTCGTGCGTATGGCACTTATCCTAAAACTCCTCGAGTGGCAGGATGACAAGAGCCGTACATTTGACCACGGAGGCAAGGCAATGGCGTGCAAATGCCCTAACCCACTCTGTATCTCAAACCTTGAGCCTGTGCGCCCACGTTTTGAGCAGAGCGAGGGCGTAACACGTTGCGTCTACTGCGAGTGGGAGGCGAAGTAGTAGGTTAGAAACTTTGTATAGAGTAGTTGTCAGTCAGCAGATTGACAACTACTTTTTTGTGGCTGTTCACCAAGCGAAATGGTCGTTTCACCACCCTACTATGCCATTTGACCGAGCCATTAAGAGCAAATCGTATATGTGGTGTGTAACTTTGTAATAGAAACCTAAAACACTACTATTATGAAAAAGTTTATAACACTATTTACCGCTACACTAATAGCAGTTTCTGCTATCGCTACAGAGCCTTACACAATATATTGCTCTCTTTCGGGAGCATCCTATTCACAGATAGACTACGGACAGAAATCGCTTTTGAGAAACACGCTTGTCAACGAAAATGGCGAGGCTATCTACTTTAATAGCATCATTGGAGCGATGAACTATATGTCGGAGCGAGGATGGATGTTTATGTATGAGCATAAGAACTACTCACAAAGTGTGTTGGATAGAGACGACATCAGCGTATCGACAACACTTATCTTCTCGAAGCAGGTAACAGCACCCGAACAGATAACCGAGGGCATATGCACACGACAGATGCTTCGTGAGCAAAACGCAGAGTAACCCTAAAAAACAAGAGTCTGCCCACTCGGACAACCATTATTTTATTTTAACTGATTGATTTTCAGTGGTGGTTTTTACGAAGATACGCGAAATCCTACATAGAAGGCTACACGGAGGTCATAATTAAGTCCAAAAACTACGAGGACAAAGGCATATAATACTTTTGAAAGTAAAATGCTGAAAGCAAACATCTTTCGCTGATGCGATATGTGTAGGGATGTTCTACAAATTAGGAGATAAGTTAGTCTTTGTCGGCAGATTTTGTTTCGGTCGCTTTTGAATTTATTTTGGCATCTTTCTCATCTTTCCTCAGTTACTATGCTTGCATC
>JAGCKG010000095.1 GCA_017647625.1 Alistipes sp.
GATGCAAGCATAGTAACTGAGGAAAGATGAGAAAGATGCCAAAATAAATTCAAAAGCGACCGAAACAAAATCTGCCGACAAAGACTAACTTATCTCCTAATTTGTAGAACATCCCTACACATATCGCATCAGCGAAAGATGCTCGATTTCAGAGCCGTACTTTCAAAACTGCTATACACATTTTACCCGTCGGGAAATGGATTTAACCACAACCTCCATATAGTCTTCTATGTAGGATTTCGCATTTTTCGTAAAAACCAACACTGAAAATCAATCAGTTAAAATAAAATAACGGTTACCCAAATGGACTGCCTAATTAATTTATATGATGTTTTCGGTGTACTCGACGGTGTGGTTGCCAAAGGCGTCAACCGTTATGGCGATAAGGTCGAACTGCAGGTTTAGTTGTATGCGGCGGATGGTGCGAAATGCCATAGCACCGCGACGCAAAGAGCGAATCTTCACGTCGTTGATGCTATCGTAGGCACTTTGCCAGCCGCTGTTGCGACGTGTCTTGACCTCCACAAAGTGGAGCGTGTCGTAGTGCTGGGCGATGATATCTATCTCGTAGTGACCTATGCGCCAGTTGCGCTCCACAATAAGAAAGCCTCGCTCACGCAGCCACTCCATAGCGATATCCTCGCCACGCCCACCTATATCGAATGTCGAGACACCCTCCATCCTCGGTTATCGCTTGAGAAGGAATGAGATGTCGTCGCCAGGGTTTACCTCGTATGTAGGCTGACCCTTCTTGAAGATACGCATTGGGCGTGAGCCGATAAGTTGGATGCCGTTGTCGTCGATGCGGAGCATACAACCCTCGCGAAGACCTACGACATAGCGACTGCGGTTAGCCTCCAAGTACTCCAAGATGCGTTGCTCGCGAGTCTCGCCAGCGTGACCTACAGGGTTTGCATCCAAGTAGTGAGGGTTGATCTGGAACGATACAAGACCGATAGCGCGGAACGACTCTGGTTGTACGATAGGCATATCGTTGGTAGTGCAGATAGTAGGGCAAGTTACGTTGCTACCAGCAGACCAACCGATATATGGCATACCGCCCTTAACACGACGGTGGATAACATCCAACAAGTCCTCCTCCTGCATCTTCTTTAGCAATGCGAAGGTGTTACCGCCACCGATAACAACAGCCTGAGCATTGCGTAGGAAATTGCGCTTGTTCAAGGCGTGGTGGATAGACTTAACCTTAACGCCAATCTCGTTGAAGCGAGCCTGAACTTTTGCCTCGTACTCATCGTAAGAGAAGGTTACAGCAGCGTATGGGATAAATACAACCTCTGATATACCATTGAGCGTTTTTGCAATCTCGGCGATAGGATACTTCAAATACTCCTCGCCCGCATTGGTAGAATTGGAAATTAGTAAAAGGTTCATAATAGTATGAATATTAAATATTTATGGTATTTTGTTACAAAATCGTTGATAAATTTTTCGCACTTAATGTCAAAGATAATAAAAAAAGTGTTATTTTTGCACCGTTCGATAGAAAAATTTATTGGACAAAGTTAGAGTAGGAAATTATTTGCTACTATAGTGTTTAACTAAAACTTATTTATTATGTCAGAAATTCAGTCAAAAGTTGTCGAGATCATCGTTGACAAGTTGGGCGTTAAGGAGTCAGAGGTTGTAGCTGAGGCAAGCTTCACTGCACATCTTGGTGCTGACTCATTGGATCAGGTAGAGCTTATCATGGAGTTCGAGAAGGCTTTCGATCTTCAGATTCCTGATGGCGACGCTGAGAAGATCCAGACTGTTGGTGATGCTGTTAGCTACATCGAGTCTCACAAGTAATAGACGATTCCTGTTATCGTAAGAAAGTGTTAGGACTAAACCTTGGGAGGTGACTCCCTCGGTTGGTCCTTTTTCGTACATCGTAGTTACCTGATAATCGAAATGTTTGATTTCATATTGCGACCACTACGCCGACGTTTCGGCAAGGATAGGGCTTTCTATGTCGCTATCGACGATATGTTCGGCTTCATACCTCACAATATCGAGTTGTACAAACTCGCACTTATACATAAGTCTGCATCTATAGAGTTGGAGGATGGCAGACATATCAACAACGAGCGTTTGGAGTTCTTGGGTGATGCTGTTATCGAGAGCGTTACCTCGGACTACCTATTTATAGAGTTCCCCGAGAAGGATGAGGGCTTTATGACACAGCTACGCTCAAAAATTGTATCGCGCCAGTCGCTAAACCGCATAGCATCGAAGTTAGGTCTTGATAGTTATGTTATCTCGAATGCTGTGGGCAATACCACACAGAAGCATATCTTCGGTGATGCCTTTGAGGCGATGATGGGTGCTATATATCTTGATCAGGGTTACGACTTTGCTAATAGATTGCTTATCAATAAGATATTTAAACTTCATCTCTCGATAGACGATATTTTACGCTCTGAGACAGATTTTAAGAGCCGTCTTATCGAGTGGTGTCAGAAGAACCACTACACGATTGAGTTCCGCACCGATGGCGACCACTCGTCGAGTATGTCGCGCCCGATGTTCCACTCTACGGTATATGTCGATGGCATAGCTGTGGGTCACGGCATCGGTGACTCGAAGAAACAGGCGGAGCAGAACGCTGCCTTCTCGGTATCGCAGGACTCAACAGCATCTATAAACGACGAGAGCAGTGCGCGTATGTTGGACACTATCGACCGCTTGTCGAATTGATACATAACCATATCCAATGAAAAACCTTACCGATAAGATATTCTCGCGTGGGGCAGAGGCACTCACCGATGAGGAGTTGGTCGCGCTATTGGTGGCCGAAGGGCTGTGTGATGACTCGGCAGTAGAACTCGGTAGGGCAGTCGTTGAGGAGTGCGGTGGTAGTCTGCTCGGTGTTGCGGAGCAGGATATCGCACGTCTAAGGATGATGTCGGGGTTGGGTAAGTTGCGCGCAATGCGCCTGAAGGCTGGCTCGGAGATGGGCAAGCGTGTGGCGCAGGCAAAGGCTACGACACAGAGTGTCATCGCCTCGGATAGCGATGTAGTGCGTCTTATGGAATCTCAGCTTGGTGCGCTACAGCACGAGGAGTGCTGGGCGCTGTATCTCGCGTCGTCGGGTAGGGTATTGGAGCGTATGCGCATCAGTCAGGGCGGTGTGCAGGCTACGGTGGTGGACTGCAAACTTATTATCAAGCGCGCCCTCGAACTCCTTGCAGTACAGATAGTATTGGTACACAACCACCCATCGGGATGTGTTGAGCCAAGCGGGCAGGATGTAGCCCTTACGGAGCGTGTCGCAGAGGCTGCGAAACTATTCGATATCCGCCTTTTGGATCACGTCATCATCTCTCGTGGCGCACACTTCTCCTTCCGCGCGCGCAATATGATTAAGTAGTGGAGTAGATGGTATGATAAAAAGAAAAACCTGTCGATTTCGACAGGTTTTTTAGTGCCCAGGACAAGACTCGAACTTGCACGAGCTAATGCTCACTACCCCCTCAAAGTAGCGTGTCTACCAATTTCACCACCTGGGCTTTGAGGTTTCGGAGTGCAAATGTAGTAACTATTTTTGAATCTGCAAATTTTTTTGTCAAAAAAATAGTAGTAAAAAATAGACTTAGTAGTTAACCTTTTGCTACTAAGCCTATTATATGAATCTATAGGGATGTTCTATAAATTAGGTCGAGATGATTTTGTAGGCTATTTCGAGCAGATTCATTATCTCTTATGAGGGCGCAATGCGAGCATTGTAACCGAGTAAAGATAAGGAAGATGTCGAAATAGGCACAAAAGCAACCGAAATAGAA